>BDTG01000044.1 GCA_002897695.1 bacterium BMS3Abin14 | reverse complement strand
AAAACCGGTTCCCGCCGTGGACAACCCGGTGCCCCACCCCCCCAATGGCGTCGAGACCCCGGTGAAGGACGTCACGGACCGCGGAAAAAACCCTTTCGAGGGATACGGTATAGTCACGAACACGCTCGGCAAGTCCATGATGAAGAAGGATTCCCCCTTCCGCCCGGAAAACCGAGTACTTGATGCTTGATGAACCGCAGTTTAAAACGAGAATGTGCATGCTAGGGGAACTGCCCGCAGAATTCCCCCCGGGCCTTGGTTTCCTCAACCCACTTCCATCGTTCCAGCAGATAGGGCTTTTCATCCTCGAAACACTTCGCCTGCCGCTCGATTTCCTCCTCGGCCTGGGAACCGTTCATCCCTTCCACCGCCCTTGCGTAACTGGCAACCCGCGCGTAGTAAAGCGGAGTGATAAGCTCCACGAGTTTAAAGCGATGTTTCTCCCAGCAGTGGTAGGTGGCGGCGGCGTCGAAAAGGACATGCGCCCAGATATTGACATCCATGTCAAAACCGTCCCCCATCTCGGCGAGTTCCTTGACCATGGCGAAAGATTCCTCACTGAGTATCTGCTCCCAGAGGGAACTGAACTGGGCATACCCGTGCATGAAAGACTCGATCAGAGTATCGACGTGGATGGGAAACTCCTCGGGCTCGGTCTCAATTTCAGCTCCGGTGATCGGGACTTCTTCGCTGCCGGTGACCTGGCGCCAATGATCCACGTTCCTCTCCATCAGGCTGAACATCGTGGCGATCACCTGCCGGAACATGGGGCCCAGACTCTCGGACGGATCCTTTACATCGTGGATCTTGGCTCCCAACCGGGCCTGACAGATGTTATAACCCCGAACCAGGGCGGTGGTGGTGAGCCAGATGTCGATACCGAAGCGCCCCACATCCGTATCCCACACGTCCTGGTTGTAGATCTCTCCCACCAGATCCTCCGAGAGGGCAAAATCTCCGCCGATGGGCTGTCGGACCCTCTTCCCGTAAAGGGCCCTTGTCATGTTGTAGACTATGTTGTTGGTAATTGTGCCGTCGAACTTGAACCTCTTATAGTAAGGGGCCACGAATTGGTACTTGTCCTCGATAATGGGACAGAGAAGGTTCCGTATCCACTGGGGAGTGATGCTGCGCAGGTCCGAATCCACCACCAGGCATGCCTTTGCCTGGAGAAATTTGGAGATCTCCAGAACCGCCCTTAATGCCGATCCCTTGCCCGGGACCCCACGGTAGATAGTGATAATCTTTTCCTGATAGGGGTGAACCCGAACAGTTTCCGCCTCCTCCCGGGAGTCATCCACCGAGCCGCCGTCAGATACGATAATGACGACCCTCTTGTCGGGATAGTACCGGTTTAGCCCACGGCTGACCTGCAGCACCACGTTCCCGATTGTACTCTGGTTGTTGTAGGATGGAATACCCACCACGATATCGGCTTTTTCGATGAGTTCCACGCGGGATCTTACGTCTTTTCTGAGCGCGGTGAGATATTTCATGCCATCCCCTTCAGGTCGGTTCCGGTCCAGCTTCCTGTCCATAGGATACCAAAACAGGATGAATCCGGGCAGATTAATATCCGAATCGGACCTCGAACCCGGAAAATTCACCTGTCGCCGCTGCCATGGAGACATCCACTGTTTCCACAATCGCCGCGGGTGGGCCATGGTGGGACCATTCGATCAATCTTTCCAAAACGTCCCCCGGTCCTTCCGCAATTATCTCCACCGTACCGTCGGTGAGGTTGCGTACTATTCCCGCCAGCCCCATTCCCGACGCCTCGCGAACCGTACTGGCCCGAAAGGCCACAGCATGTACGCGCCCGTGAACGATCATTCGAACCCGCCGATTTTCAGTCATCGCATCCCCTTTAAAAACAGCCCGTCCCGTCCTACGATAGTGGCTGTCACAAGGCTTCCCGGGCACAGCTCATCGGCAGCCTTCAGGACAACCCTTGAGTAATTGTCGGCAAGGGCGACGGTGTCTGCTCCATTCCACGCACTTTCCGGCACAACGGTAAGTTCCGCTCCAATCATGCTGTCCAGAAAATTCCGGAGGTTGTCAGTGGCCGCCTCTCGAAGCGCCCTGACCCTGGCCTTCTTCACCCGGTGCGGCACGTCGTCGCTCATGCCGGCCGATCGGGTTCCCGGTCGCGGCGAATAGGGAAAGGCATGCAAAAATGGTATGGCAAGGTCTCTGATAAGGACCTCGGTCCCGTGGAAATCATCCTCCGTCTCCCCGGGAAATCCGCAGATGACGTCGCACCCTATCCCGATTCCGGGCACCAGTTCCCTGGCACGATGGACGATCCGGGTAAAATCACTTCGAAGATATGGCCGGCCCATGGCCCGCAGGACCTCGTCGCTCCCGCTCTGAAGCGGGATGTGCAGGTGTCTGCAGATCCCGCCTTCTGAGGAGGCGATGATATCCAGAAGTCGGCCGGTAATTTCAAGGGGCTCCATGGAACTGAGCCGAATTCTGCCTGGAAGACCCTCATCGACAAGACGGCAGAGGAGATCATCGAGGGTGGCTGTGGGGTATTGGTCCTTCCCGTAAAGCCCGAGATGAATGGCGGTGAGGACGACCTCGGAGCGGCCCCCTTCCATGAGGCTGCGTACCGCCGTGGCGACCTTCCCTGCGGGCAGGCTGCGGCTCTTCCCCCGAACGGAAGGAACAATACAATATGAACAGGCATGATCACAGCCGTCCTGGATTTTCAGGAATCCCCGGTCACGGTTATCGACACCTACCCCGGGGTCCTCGGGCCAGTCAACCCACGGCGCCGTTTGCAAGAAACCGAGCATGCCGGGTATTTTGCCCTTTTCGGCGGGATCAACAACCTGATCCACCTCCGGCATCCCCGAGAGCCGGCTGAAAGATCCCCTGGACATGCATCCCGTCACGATCACCCTGGCGTCCGGGTTGGCTCTCCTGGCCCTGCGTATGGCCTGGCGGCACTGGGCTTCGGTGGGACCCGTAACCATGCAGGTATTGACAATAAGGACATCGGCGGTTCCCGGTTCGGACCGGGTCATTCCATGCGCCTCCATCCCGGATACAATGGCAGCTGTATCGTACTGGTTGGTTTTGCAGCCGAGGGTAATGGCCGCGTAGGTTCGGGGGCGCACCGACTGGTCGGAGACATCGTGCTTCATGTGGTTAATTTACTTGAAACGGGGAAAAGGGAAAAGCCGAAATTTTAAAAATGGGATCAAAACTGATTTACCACATCTCCTAACGGGTTACTCCACGAAGATATTCCCCTCACCGGCCCTTTCCTCCCCCTGAACCACTTCGGTCGGAGTCGCCGCCATATTCCCTGCCCATGTTATCGCGGCGGACCCCGGAATCACGCCTGTCGCGGCCTTCCCGGCCCGCCCGGATTATCCTTTTCCTTATCTCCTGCCGGAACCGGATCTGGAAGAGAATATAGCGTGCTGTATCGGCAGGCGAAAGGATGGAGCGTACCTTGGTAAAGTGCATTTCCTCAATTCGGGCAATCTCCTTTCGGTTTTCCTGCAGACGATCCAGGATCTTCGCCATCTCCGCCTGGTTGACATCGCCGCGCTTTAAGCTTTGGGCCATCCTTTGAATCAGTACCCGGTTCCCGGCCTCAATCCTCTGCCGTGCCTTCTCGGCCTCATGCATGGCGGGAAACAACCTGGCACTCGTCTGTTCCTCGAGGTTGAGAAACTCCGTCAGCTTCCAGGCCCTCAACGTCTCAAGCTTTTCCCTCACCCGGCTGATGTCCTGCTCCGATGGGGAATCTGTCCTGTCTTCCGCCCGAAGGGGCCCCTGCAGGGTTCCAACCAGGAACAGGGCAAGTACGATCGCTATTACGGGTAGCCTGATTCTCATGATCTCACCTTCCTTTAACCTCTGTTCGACATCTCGTCCAACGCCCTCTCCAGTTCGCCGATGGTGTCAGGGTCCATGGATATGTTCCCAAACTCCCCGGCGGTAAATGGAGAGATAAGGGCGGCCTCCTCCTCTGTCAGTCCGATCTCTATCTCCAGGACATCCTCCACTGCCAGAGTATTTTCATTCTCACTGGAAAGGAGATCCTGTTCCAGCCCCAGGTCCACCAATGAAATGGGCCCCATTTCGATGAGGGGTCCAAGGCGGTCAACATGGGGAGAACCCGGTACGAGGAGAAAGAGAAGCAACGTCGCAGCTACACCCGCAAGGGCCAGTCCGCCAAACCACCGGAGCCCGGTACCTTCCCCCCCCCTGATCCCTTTTGTGATCTTCTCCGGCAGGGCCGACCAGAAGTCAACACCCGGATCCGGGATCCCGATCCCTTCAAGTACCTCTATGAGGGCGCGTTCCTCCGCACATTGCGGACACTCCTCCAGATGAGCCATTGCTCTCCCGGTCTCCTCCACGGACATTCTTCCCCTGGTCAGGTCAGGCAGATGGTCCCTCGTCCATGGATCGCTGCACGTCATATTCACTCGCCTCCAATTACGGCCTTTAACTTCTTCACCGCCTGGTGGTAGTTTGCCTTTGCGGCCCCGATGGAACATTTCATTATGTCCGCCACCTCTGAGAAGCGGCATCCCTCATTAATTCTCAGGACGAGAGCCTCGCGCTGTCTCGGTGGAAGGCTTTCCATGGCCTTTTGAACCATCCACATTTCCTGTCTCCTGGAAACCGCCGCGAAGACGTCATCACCGGACGGCAAGACCCTTCCATCGATGGGAAGGTGCTTTCTTTTTGCCTCATCCCGGACGTGGTTTCTGAAGGTATTGACGGTGATCCGGTAGAGCCAGGTTTTAAATGAGGAATCACCGCGAAACCTCCCGATGGAACGGTAGGCCTTGATGAAGGCATTCTGCACCACCTCGGCAGCATCGTCCCCATTGCCGGAAAGTCTGTAGGCAAAGGAATAAAGGGCCTTCTGATTACGGCGTACCAGTTCCTCGAAGGCCCCATCATCGCCGCTCCGGGCCATATTGACGAGCTTGCGTTCATCCATATTCCCCCTGTCTATTTCCATAGGTCAAAGGCTTTCCGACAATTTAGACACCCGGGCAGGCAAAAGGTTTAAATAATCCAGCCTCCCCCAAGCACATATTCTCCGTCGTAGACCACCGCCGCCTGGCCCGGGGCCACACCGTGCTGAGGCTCATCAAATTCGACGGAAAAGGACCTGTCGGGTAGGGCGTGGACCCATGCCCCTGCCGGTATGTGGCGGTGCCGGATCTGCACCTGCCCCCGGAATCGGCCTGAGGGCGGGACGCCGGAGATCCAACGGGCACTTCTCGCCCGCAAGCACGACGAGGCGGCCTCATCCCTGCCCCCCAGAACAACGGTGTTGGACTCCACCTCGACGCGGACGACATACAACGGCTCCCCGGCGGCGATTCCCAGCCCTTTCCTCTGCCCCACGGTGTAGAACCCGGCCCCGTCATGAGTGCCGATCCTCTTCCCGGATGTGTCCACAACCGGCCCCGGCCGCATGCTGCCATCCGTTGATTTGCCGATGAATTCCTTCAGCCCGCCGGGAGGGATGAAGCAGATCTCCTGACTGTCCGGCTTCTCGTGAACCCGCAGGCCCAAATCCCTGGCGTGAACCCGAACCGCATCCTTGCTCAGGCCTCCCAGAGGGAACAGGAGGCGCGAGAGTATTTTCTGGTCCACGGGATACAGGAAATAGGATTGGTCCTTGGAGGGATCCACACCCCTCCGGAGTCGGTATGCGACGCTCCCATGTTCGATCCGGGCATAATGGCCCGTGGCAAGCATGTCGGCGCCTATTCCCATTGCTTTTTTCAAAAGATAGCGGAATTTCAGATGTTCGTTGCACAATATACACGGGTTCGGCGTTCGTCCCCCCAGATAGGTCCGAACAAACGGCTCCACAACTTCCGCCATGAACTCCCTGCGCAGGTCCAGGCTGTAATGCCGAATGCCCAGCGAGGCGCATACCGCCCGGGCATCGGCCAGATCTTCCGTTCCGCAGCAGCCGGTTTCCAGGCCGGGCACATCCTGAGCCCAGAGCAGCATGGTGATCCCTACGACCCTGTATCCTTCCTCAAGGAGGATAGCGGCCGCAGTGGAGGAATCCACGCCACCGCTCATGGCTACCATAACGGTCTCTTTGCTGGATTTCATGTGCCGGCAGATTAAGAGGCTGGGTTCACCCTGTGATGATGGGATACATTATTACTGGTGCTTATCCCGGTAATCCTTGATGGCGGCATGTAGGGCGTCCGCCGCAAGATTGGAACAGTGCATCTTTATCGGGGGAAGGCCGTCCAGGGCCTCAGCGACCGCCTTGTTTGTAACGATCTCGGCATCCTCGAGGCTCTTTCCCATGACCATCTCCGTAACCATGCTGCTTGTGGCTATGGCCGAACCGCAACCGAAGGTCTGGAACTTGATGTCCTCGATAGCATCGTCCTTGACCTTCAGGTAGATCTTCATGATATCCCCGCAGGTTGGATTACCCACTTCCCCCACCCCGTCGGCATCCTCGATCTCACCAACGTTTCGCGGATTCCGGAAATGGTCCATAACCTTCTCGCTGTACATACTCATGTGCCTCTCCTTATTTTGCCTGACTGTACTGTTCACCCCATTTAGCCCCCAGGGGGGACATGGCCCTGAGCCTCGCAACGATGGGGGGGAACACATCCAGGAAAAGCTCGATTTCATCCCTGGTGGTCCCGCGGCCCATGCTGATGCGAAGCGTCCCCTGAGCAAGCACGGTGTCGATCCCCATCGCCATCAGGACGTGGGAGGGTTCAAGTGATCCCGAGGAACATGCCGAACCGGTAGAAACCGCCACTCCCTCCATATCCAGGGAAAGGAGCATGGACTCCCCTTCCACCCTGGCGACACTGAGGCTGATGGTGGAGGGAAAAGTATTGTCGGGACTACCGTTAATCACAACGTCATCCATCATTTCGGGAAGGGCATCAACAAGCCTCTTCCTGAAGGTTGTCAGCCGGCGGAATACATCCTCTCTCTCCGTCTCGGCGAGGAATATGGCCTCGCCCAGCCCCACCACCCCGGCGACGTTTTCGGTCCCGCTTCGCCTCCGCTTCTCCTGCGCGCCGCCGATAATCAGGGGGTCGATCCTCGTTCCCTTGCGGATATACAGCGCCCCGACGCCCTTGGGACCGTAGATCTTGTGCGCCGCCAGGGACAACAGGTCCACACCAAGATCGTCCACATTCGTGGGAAGCTTGCCGAAGCTCTGCACCGCGTCGGTATGAAAAAACACCCCGGCATCCCGGGTAATGGCGGATATTTCCCGGACCGGTTGGATCGTTCCCACCTCATTGTTGACGTGCATTACGGAGACGAGGATGGTGTCGGACCGAAGGGCTTTTTTTATCTCCACAGGGTCTATCACACCGTTGGAGGCAACCGGCACATACGTGACATCGAACCCTTTTTTTGCCAGGTATGAGGCCGACTGTATGACCGCGGGGTGCTCGATCACCGTCGTGACTATGTGTCCCTTTTGGGCCGCAAAGGCTACCCCTTTGAGGGCCGCATTGTCGCTCTCTGTCCCCCCGCTGGTGAAAACGATCTCGTTGGGGGAGGCCCCAAGCTGATCGGCAATTCTGTTTCGCGCCTCATCCAGATGTACCTTGACCTCCTGGCCGAAGGAATGTGCGCTGGAAGGATTTCCGAAAAGCTCTCCGAAAAAAGGGAGCATCCTCTCCCTGACATCCGTGCGCAGAGGCGTTGTTGCGTTGTGGTCAAGATAGGTTCTCTGCATTCCTTCTCTCCTCGCCTTTTCCAGGATATCCGGCGTCCCGAAGGAGATCCGCCAGCGTAATGGAGTTTAAAAATTCATGCACCCTGGAAGAAAGCCTCTCCCACAGATGATGTGTAGTGCAGTAGGAATACCGGCGGCACGAGTCTTCCCCAACTGTTTCCTCTGTGCACAGGAAAAGCTTCTCATCTCCCTCCACAGCACGGATCACGTTGCCCATAAGGATCTCCCCGAGGGGGAGGGATAGAACGTAACCGCCGCCGGGACCCTTCTTCCCCTTGACAACCCCTACCCTCTTTAACTGGTTGAACAGCTGCTCGAGATAAGCGTGGGAGATCCCTTCCCTCAAGGAAATGTCCGACAGCCTGACCGGTCTCCCATTCTCCGAATTCTGGGCCAGGTCAAGAAGGGCCCGAACGGTATAACTGGCCCGGGTGGTAATCTTCATTTGGCGCCGGCCTTTTTGGAATGGGCCGGTTTTGAGGCCTTTTTGATGGACTTCTTCACAATATCGTCAAGCCGGCAACTGAGTTCATCGAACCTGTCCTGCTCCTGGCCCTCCTTCTCGCTGAGGGCATTCAGGCGCTTATGGAGAATGTTCACATGTTCCATAAGGCAGGTAAAAGCCTGGGCGACAGGGTCCGGCATCACCTGGTGATCAAGGTCAACCTCCCCAACGTTCCTACCCTCCTTCACCACGATCCTGCCGGGAATCCCCACCACTGTGGAGTTAGGCGGCACCTCCTTGACCACCACCGAGTTGGAACCGATACGGCTGTTTTCACCAACCTCGAAGGGCCCGAGGACCTTGGCGCCGGCGCCGACCACCACGTTGTCCCTGAGAGTCGGGTGGCGTTTTTCCCTCTTCAGGCTCACTCCACCCAAGGTCACTCCCTGGTAAAGTGTAACGTTTTCACCTATTTCAGCGGTTTCACCGATAACGACGCCCATGCCGTGATCGATAAAAAGCCCCTTCCCGGCCCTGACGGCGGGGTGGATCTCGATACCGGTGAAAAACCGTCCCACATGGGAAAGAAGCCTGGCAAGAAAGAACATCCTCCATCCCCAGAGACGGTGGGAAATTCGGTGAAGGAACACGGCATGAAATCCAGGATAGCTGAAGACCACGTCCAATGCGCCCCGGCATGCAGGATCCCTCTCTTTGGCGGCCCTGATGTCGGCCTTGACAGTCTCAAACATGACGCCCCCTATTCCTGACTGGAAAATTCAGTTATTGGTGAATCTAACTTTAGTTAGGGTTTTTGTCAACTATTCCGGGACAGAAAAATTCGGGCCATCCTGGAAATGGGGGCCTGGATGAAAACCATAATAATGAAAAACTGATTTAACACCGTTCGACGCGCTTCGCTTGCTCACGGCAGGCAGGGTAACACAGGGTACATTCAAGAGCAGCTTACCGCTAAAAGGCACAGTTCATAAAAAAGGCTTTGCACGAGATTGCGTCGCACAGGGTCGGCTCGCAATGACATCCGTTTGTTCCTTGCCGAAAGTGGCCGCACGGGTTGTGTATGTTGGCCCTTGGACTTTGGACGTCGGACCCCCGCTTCCAGTCACTCCGAAACCTCGATACCTGGACTCGTCGCGCACGATCAGTCCGCTTCGAGGTACTTTTTCAGCAGTCGAAGCTTTTTAGGCCCAACCCCGCGTACATGACCAAGCGAATCAACAGTCCCGGTTCGAACGTTTCGGGAAAGGAAAACAGATATCTTGCCCGCAAGAACCGGGCCCACACCGGCTATGAGTGCCAGCTCCACTGGCCCAACCGCGTTCAGGTCCATTGGTATCCTCCATATCCATCTCTCCAACTGGGTCATCGGGCGTATTCCCCAGCCGGCGCTACCGCGCCAAACGACACCGGCTCGGGGCAAGGCAATCCCGGAGCACAGTGGATCAATCTTAAGGCCAAGGGATAACAATGCACCCTTGACGGTTGTGCCGGATGGAAACAGGAGCAGGCGTCCAGCGACGGTGCCGGTAGCGTCCAGAATTTTTGTTGGAAGAGGCGGCGGCCACGGGCCAGCGGCGGCAAGGGCGGACTCGGGAGGAAAAATCGGGCGCTTTGCCCATACCACAAACCTCCCGGATATAAAAATAACCAGGAAAATAATCAGGAGCGTTCGTGCCCTTCCCTGGTTCCACCCATTGCTCGATTTCATGCCGGAAATAAAGCAATATGGGTGCCAGAATAGATAAGGCTTGATGATCTGGGGTATTGCTTCTTACCCCCGGTGTCAGAGACAGGAGGGGCCTGCTGGTCTCTGGACACGGGGCGGTTGACAGAAAGGAGCTTATTTATGATTATATCCCTCGCATGCAGATCTCTCTTCACCAGATCAATACGACCGTGGCGGATTTTTCCGGGAATGTCGGGAAAATCGTCTCCCTTGCCGGGAAAGCCCGTGAATCCGGGTCATCGCTGGCCATATTCCCGGAGCTGTCACTTACCGGCTATCCCCCACTTGACCTGCTGACCAACCCGAACTTTACCCGCCGATCCGCCGATGCCCTCCAGTCCCTTATTGCACAGACCGCGGGCCTGGGGTTGTCTCTGCTTGTTGGTACCATCCTTCCTAGCAATACGCCGGGGGAAGGGAAACCCCTCCACAATTCGGCAGTTCTGATAAAGGGAGGCCGGGTGCTTGGTATTCACCGGAAGGTCCTGCTTCCCACCTATGATGTCTTCGACGAAAGCCGTTACTTTGAGCCTGGACGAGAACTTTCCCTCTTTGAACTGGAAGGTTGGAAAGCCGGGGTATCCATTTGCGAAGATGCCTGGAATGACAAAACATTCTGGCTCACCAGACAATATCACCTCGACCCGGTGGAGGAATTCCTGTCTTCCAACCCTGCGCCGCTTATCAACATCGCAGCTTCGCCTTTCAGCCGGGGCAAAGGACACCTGAGAATGGAGATGCTGGCCAATATCGCCAGACGTTTCAAAACCCCGGTGATCTATGTCAACCAGGTAGGAGGAAACGATTCCCTTGTTTTCGACGGAAGAAGCCTGGTAATGGATGAAAGCGGCCGGGTTGTGGCACTTGGTAAGGGTTTCGAGGAGGATATGCTCCTGATCGATCTGTTGAACCTCCCCTCACCTGTCACCAGCATCCCTGACATGGACGGCACCGAGGCCGTCTACAAGGCATTGGTGAGTGGCCTTGGGGATTATGCGGCAAAGTGTGGTTTCCCTTCGGCAGTCCTCGGACTTTCGGGCGGCATCGATTCTTCCCTGACTGCCGCTGTGGCCGCCGATGCCATGGGCCCCGAAAACGTCCTCGGCATCCTCATGTCTTCCCCCTTCACTTCCCCGGAGAGTGTTACAGATGCTGAAACCCTGGCGTACAATCTGAAAATCAAAACAAAAACAATAGATATATCAAATATTTATACCTCATATCTTAATGAATTATCTGATGGTCTTGAGGGCCTGCCGGGTAACGCAACGGAGGAGAATATTCAGGCAAGAATCAGGGGGAATATCCTCATGGCCCTGTCCAACCGTTTTGGCCATCTCGTACTGTCCACCGGGAATAAATCCGAGCTGGCCACTGGATACTGTACCCTTTATGGAGACATGTCCGGCGGTCTCGCGGTCATCAGCGACCTTTACAAGGGAGAGGTCTACGAAATCTGTGACTACCTTAACCGGGAGCAGGATGTGATACCACGCAGAATTATTACCAAGGAACCATCCGCCGAACTACGTCCCAACCAGCGAGACGAGGATTCACTCCCGCCCTATGCCCTCCTGGACCCCATATTAAAAGCGTATATTGAGGACCACAAAACCCTGTCCGAAATCGTCAGTTTGGGGTATAAGGAGGACTTTGTATGTTCGATTTTGAACATGGTGGAGGGCAACGAGTACAAGAGGCAGCAGGCAGCCCCCGGAATTAAAGTAAGCTGGAATGCATTCGGGCTCGGGAGGCGGTATCCAATCGCCAAATCCAGGCTTTATTGACCTGTTATGCTGTGATTCCCAAATTGCGGACACTCCCACAAATAGTGGATACTCCCTGAAGAGAAGGAAAGGACTCAAATCATGAAATTGTTCCGTTGTCTTTTCGCCTTTGCCATGGCGATTCTAATTACCCTGCCGGTAGTCTCCTGCGCCAAGGATGGAGGCAAAACATCCGATGTAAACAAAACGTCCGCTGAGGCCACATCACAGAACGCTCCATCGGAGGCGGTATCGGCAAAAATGACCGCTGCTGTCACCGACAGTGGGGTTGCCGCCCTCGTCAATGGAAAACCAATACTTATGAGCGCAGTTGAAACGGCCGTGAAAAACACAGCTCTCAGGATGGGTGGTTCCAAAATTTCCACAGAGACATTGATGGGTCAGATTGGCCCCAGGATTCTGGATCAACTCGTCTCCGGAGAACTGCTTTATCAGGAAGCCACAAAGGAGGGCTTCAAGGCATCCAAGGAAAAAGTGAGTACATCCTTCGACAAGCTCGCCGGTCAATACCCCGCCAGGGATGCTTTCGATGCCGAGATGGTGAAACGGGGATTCACCGAGGAGTCCCTCCGGGGAAATATAGCGCGGCAGATAACCATACAGGATTTTATCGACAAAACTATTGTCGCCGGCATTTCGGTCTCTGAGGATGAGGCAAAGAAAAACTACAACGACCATCCTGACTCCTTCAAGAAAAAGGAGCAGGTTAGAGCCAGTCATATCCTCATCAATGTTGCCAAAGACGCGTCCAGGGAAGAAAAAGGCAAGGCACTCGCACGCGCAAACGAGATTGCGAAAAAGGCCAGGGAAAAGGGCGCTGATTTTGCTGCCTTGGCAAAAGAAAAATCGGAAGGGCCCAGCGGCCCCTCCGGTGGAGACCTTGGATTTTTTGGACGCGGCAAGATGGTTAAACCTTTCGAGGATGCTGCCTTCGGGATGAAGGTGGGAGAGATAAGCGACCCGGTTCTTACCCAATTCGGGTATCACGTCATCAAGGTTACGGATCGCAAGAAAGCTCGGGTCGTACCTTTTGGAGAGGTTAAGGACAAGATCATCTCAAACCTCAAGAACTCCAAGATTAACACTGCGATCAGCAACGAGATTAAGAAGCTTACCGGCCAGGCCGATATTAAGATTCTGTTCAAACCAACCCCCCAGCCCGGGCTCTCACCACACAGCGGCGGCCTGCCGGGACTGCCGCCGGGTCACCCATCGTCAAAGAAATAGGGGTCTGCCGAGGGACCCTGCCGTTTTGTCGCCAGGTGTATTGACAAATCAGCCCGGTTGGGTTAACAGTGTAATGCGAGGGGTGGTTCTGAAAGGGCCGCCCCTCTCTTTTTTCGGAACAGGATTGATGCAATAATGCTATCCGGATCACAAAAACCGAACATCCACCAATTCCACATCGGCCTGTCGACAGGTTCCATCTTTTCTCTTGTATTTTTGTTTTTCCTGCTTGTCCCCCCGGCCTATTCCCAGCCATCATCCCAGGCGGTTGCCAAGGTAAACGGGATGCCCATCTACCGCTCTGATATCAGCTGCGCAGTGGAAGCGTCTCTTGTACGGATGGGACCAGAGCGAAGAGCGTCGTTGCAAGGTGGAAAAATCCCAGTGCCTGACAATGACAGGATGCTGAGGCGTCTTATTGACATAGAGCTTCTCTATCAGGAGGGACTCAAACAGAGTTCGCCCGGACTGGATGAAGAAGTCGAACGCCGCTTTCGCAAGGAGCTCGCCAGGATCGGTGGAAAAGAGCGTCTCGCTGATGCCCTCAGCTGCATAGATATGAACATTCAGGATCTCAAGAAGAGCATCTTCAGAGATCTGGTTATAAACCGTTATCTGAATAAAGTTATCTATTCCAAAATCCACGTGTCGTCCGAGGAGATCAAATCTTATTACAATGCGAACCTGAAGATGTACCCCCTTTCCAGAGCTGCCCATGTGAACCAGATCTTCATACGGGTCAAGGCATGGAAAAATAAATCCGAGGTTCGTTCCGCCCTTGCCAAGGCCAGGGTAATCCAGAACGAAGCTTCAAAAGGGACCGATTTCTCATCTCTCGCACGTAAATATTCACAGGATCCCGCCGCCGGGTCCACCGCCGGTGACATGGGGCTCGTTCAGGAGAGGAATCTTCACACTCCCATCGCAAGAGTCATCTTCTCCCTCCCCGAAGGGGGTGTCAGCCCACCTATTGAAACGCGAGGCGGCTTTCGCATCTTCAAGGTTGTATCCTACCGACCTTCATCCTTCCGGAGCCTTAATGATGTCCGAGACGATATTGTCGCAAAATTGCGGCGTGAAAAGGCCGGGGAAATGATTTCAAAGCTCGTGAACGTTCTGCGCTCAAAGGCCAGGATTGAGATCTTGAAGAAGTAAAAACGACCGCGCGCACACCTACTCTGCTCAGAGTCCGATGTCCAGCGGACACAGTCAGTTATAGTCCCTGATCGCATCTTTTCTTTATTTTCACTCAGAAATTGTATACAGTATACAGAGATAATCCCTATCTCCAGGACCTGTGCCCCATCGTTTTTTTTTACCATCAGGGGAGAGGCCTGAATCGGACTGAGGAGACAATCCATGAGCGATCTAAATCCTGTTTTCGACAACTACCTGAAGGCTGTCCACGAGCGGGAAGCCAGAGGCATACCTCCCCTTCCCCTGAGCGATGAGGAGACACAAGCTGTCTGTGAGGCATTGCAATCAGACAGCCTTGATTCCAGGGCCATGGTCAAACCGGGCCTCGAAGACACAGCGCAGACCCTTTTGTATATGTTGCGGGAGAGGGTCTCCCCCGGAGTTACCGATTCATCCTACGTCAAGGCTGAGTTTCTCGGCGGGATTCTTAACGGCGAAAAAATATCCAGATACATCTCCCCTCTCGATGCGGTGGAAATGCTCGGGCAGATGGGAGGCGGCGCAAATATCCCCTTCATGGTGGAAGCCCTCGACGCCGGCAAGGACCTTGCGGCCGCCGCCGCGAAAGCCCTGTCACTGACCATTCTCATCTCCCCCCTGATGATTACCAAAATCGCAGAACTTGCATCGGACGGCAACCCCTTTGCACAGAATATTCTACGCAGCTGGGCCGAAGCCAGGTGGTTCGAGAACATGCCGCCGGTGCCCCAAAAGGTCGATTGCGTTATCATCAGGACAAGTGGAGAGATCAACACCGATTTTCTGTCCCCCGCCCAGGAGGCCATCACCCGGGACGACATTCCGTTTCATGCCTTGTCCATGCTGTCCACCAGTCCGGACGACACCGACTTTCTCCAGCGCCTGGAAGGGATAAGAAAGGAAAATCCCGGCGTGCCGATACTTTTTGCCGGCGATGTGGTAGGAACGGGAAGCAGCCGCAAATCCGCCTCCAACTCGCTGGTCTGGTGGATCGGAAACGATATTCCCCACACTCCGAACAAACGCCGCGGCGGGATCGTAATGGCCTCGAAGATCGCTCCCATCTTTTTCAACACCCTCCGTGGATGCGGGGCCATTCCTGTCCGCTGCCAGTCCGGGAACCTCCTCGAGGGGAAAATTGTGGAGGTTGATTTTTCCAGGGGAACGGTCACCGAAAAAGCTTCCAACGAGGTCCTCGCCCGATTTTCCGTTGACCCTCCCTCCATCATGGAGGAATCCCGATCCGGGGGAAGAAACCTCCTGATTATCGGGAGGAAGCTGACTGTTCGCGCCAGGGAGCTGTGCGCAAAACAGGGCATGGAGGTTAAAGAGCCTACCGTCACGTTGCCGGGCAAGCCCGAGCTGCCCGAAAATCAGCCATTTTCCCTGGCCCAGAAGCTGGTGGGAAGGGCGGCAGGACTTCCCGGGATCCTGCCCGGACAGTACGTTGAGCCCCAGGCGCACATTGTGTTCAGCCAGGATACCACCGGAAAGATGACCCGGCAGGAGCTGGAAGAGCTGGCGTGTACCCATTTCGCCACAGTGTATATTCAGTCCTTCTGTCACACTGCCGCCGGCCCCCGAAGCAAGGACGCCACCATGCAGACCAACCTTACACGCTTTACCAACCGTCTGGGTGGGATTGCGCTCCGGCCCGGCGACGGAATCATCCACGTTAACGGCAACCGGCTGTTACTCCCCTACTTCGTCGGCACCGGGGGCGACAGCCACACACGGTACCCCATCGGAATCAGTTTTCCGGCCGGTTCGGACCTGGTGGCTTTTGCCGGGAGTCAGGGCTATCTGCCCCTCGACATGCCCGAATCAGTACTCGTCCGCTTCAAGGGGGAGGTGCAGCCCGGGATCACCGCCCGGGACCTGGTCAACGCAATCCCTTACGCCGCACTCCGGCAGGGGAAGCTGAACCTGAAGAAGGGCGACGACAAGGTCAACGTATTTGCGGACCGGATACTTGAGATCCAGGGGCTTGACCACATTTCCGTGATGGATTCCTATAAATTCACCGACACCTCCGCCGAACGCTCCGCCGCCGCATGCACTTTTGCGCATAACCCCGACAGGATAATCGAGTATGTTCAGAACAACCTTACGTTCCTGAAAGAAACATTCAAGAAAAGGAACCCCTCCAAACAGATTCAGGTAATAATCAACCTTATGGAGAAGTGGCTTGCGACGCCGGAGGTTATGGAGGCCGACGAAGGAGCGCCATACGCCGACATCATCGAGGTGGATCTTGACACTATCACAGAGCCTCTCCTCGCCGCTCCCAATGATCCCGACAAGATCGTCACCCTTTCGGAGGCGGCCGGGACAGCCATCGACGAGGTCTTTGTCGGGTCCTGCATGACGGATATCACCGATTTCAGGGCCGTGGCAAAGATCCTGGGAGGGAAACTTCTGCCACCGTCCATGCGGTTCTGGACCGTTCCACCCGACAGGGAGAGCAATACGAAGCTCGCCGACGAGGGGGTGCACCATACCCTCCTGTCGGCAGGAGCCAACGTCCATGTCCCAGGATGCTCCCTGTGCATGGGAAACCAGGCCCAGGTCGCCACCGGAGCCACTGTGGTATCAACAAGCACCAGGAACTTTGACAACAGAATGGGAACCGGAGCGCAGGTCTTTCTGGGCTCATCCATCGTGGCCGCCCTGTCTGCACTGGATGGAAAAATCCCGACTCTCGAGGAATACAGGGCTGTCTACAGGGAAAAGGTCGGGCCGTTCGAGAAGGAGATCTCAACGCCGATGGCGTTCTAGTAGACAGGCAGGCAATGGGCTATGGGCGATAGGCTATGGGGAAGTTCAACGTCCAACCTCCAAGGTCCAACGCGACGGCAAAACGTTCGATGAACCAATAAAAAAGCTCCCGCCAAGGGAGCTTTTTTGTTTCTTGGTGGCGGTGCAGGGACTTGAACCCCGGACACTGCGGATATGAGCCGCATGCTCTAACCACCTGAGCTACACCGCCGAGAACGGACCTAATTACCCCTATTCACCTGAAAAGTCAACGAAACACCTCCCCGCAGTGTGCCAGAAAAACACCAGCCAACAGCGCCACGGCCACAAGATATAACAGGCATCCCATCCCCTCCAGAAATTTTCTCTTTGCATGTTTTTGGCCATTTACGGGCATTTTACTTCCTTCTGAAATCCGGGCATCCGGTCTAAATCAGTGCCTCGGCATATGCTTCCGGATCGAAGGGCACCAGATCATCGATACCCTCCCCCATCCCGACAAAATGGATGGGAAGCCCCAGTTCACAGGAAATGGGGATGAGAATTCCACCTTTGGCCGAGCCGTCCATTTTGGTGATGATTATCCCGGTCACACCCACGACATCCATAAAAGATCGGGCCTGAACGAGGGCATTCTGTCCCGTTGTCGCATCCAGGACGAGGACAACCTGATGCGGCGCCCCCTCCACCACCCTGGAGGCAACCTTCATTATTTTTTCAAGTTCCCTCATCAGCGGCTCTTTGGTATGGAGACGACCTGCCGTATCAACCAGAACAGTGTCCAGGGAGGCGGAACACGCCATGGTCAGGGCATCATGTACCACAGATGCCGCATCCCCTTTTTCGGCCCCCCTATGGTACATGGAACCGGACCTCTTCGCCCAGACCTCCAGCTGTTCCGGCGCTGCTGCCCTGTAGGTGTCTCCAGCCACAAGCATGACTCCCCGTCCTTTCGCGATGAAAAGACGCGACAGTTTTCCGATGGTTGTGGTCTTCCCCGTCCCGTTGACGCCCACAAAAAGGATCACTTCCGGGCGTACATCGGGATCACGGGGCTCGAAGAATCCGCAGCCATTTTTTTCACCTTGATCGCCAACCGCCCGCACTACCCAATTAAAAAGAAACGACCGGAAGTCCCTTTCACCCCAGCTCTTTCGACTGACCAGAGCCTCCCTCATCTCCTCGATCATTTTCGTCGTATAGGCCACACCCACATCCGCCTGGATAAGGACCTCCTCGATATGTTCCAGATCCTCCTCTCCGACGGACGCCTTCCCCCCGAATATGGCCCGTATACGCCCCGTGAGTGATCCACGGGTCTTCTGCATGCCCTTTTCAAACCTTATTTTTTCGGCTTCTGTCGTCATGGAGGTTTCTTGTCGTGCAGGGGCCGCGGCAAAATCCTGCTAGATCAACGCGGTGATCTCCTCTACCGCAGCACGTAGCACCATCACTCCCTGGGAGCGGACACCGGTACGATCCTGGACAAGGACGAGAAAGTTGCCCTCCTGGACCGGCAGCAGCGTAAAGATGTGTTTTTCGGAAGTTATGGAAATTTCCCTTAGCATGTCTCCATTTGCAGACACGTTCTTCAGGGACCTTTGAACCATCTGGAGGACAATACCGTTGTGGGCGCCTGCCAGCCGGATGTCGTAGAGATCGCCGATAGTATATTGATCTATTGTTTCCCCGTCATCGGCGACAAAAACAATCCCCAGCGCGCCTGAAGCCCTGGCAACAGCCCTTTCAAGGGGGCCCCTGAAAGGCATCAGGCAACGTCCTTCATCTGAACGGAAACCACCTGGGACACCCCCGGCTCCCTCATGGTGATTCCGTAAAGGACATCAGCCGATTCCATGGTTTTCTTGTTATGCGTAATGAGGAGGATCTGATAGGTTGCAGAAAGGTCCTTTATTATCCTGGAAAACTGCTCCAGGTTCTCGTAGTCGAGGGGCGCGTCAACCTCATCGAAGATACAGAACGGGCTGGGCTTGACCAGAAACATCGAGAGGATCATGGCCAGGCTGATAAGGGCCTTCTCGCCGCCGGACAGGAGCTGCATGTTTTTCAGCTTTTTGCCGCGGGGTTCGACCTGTATGTCCACTCCCGTGTTCAATGGGTCGCTTTCGTCTATAAGAACCATCCGTCCCGTACCGCCGTCGAATAAAACAGGGCAAAGCCTGATGAAGTTTTCATTAACCTCTTTGAAAGTCTCCAGGAACCTCTCCTTGCTCTTCCGGTTGATCTTTCGAATGGCCTTTTCGAGAGAATCGATGGACTCCTCAAGGTCCTTCTTCTGGGAGGCAAGGAAATCGTGCCTCCGGTTAAGCTCCTCGAACTCCTCCACCGCGCCGGGGTTTACCTCCCCCAGGGTGGAGATCTTCTGTCTCAGGCTTCCTATCCTTTCGCGGGTGGTATCCGGATCAAACTCCTGTTCTTCAAAATCTGCCTCCGTCAGCGAAGCCAGATCAAGGTCATGTTCCTCCCTGACCCGTTGTATGAGGTTCTGCCTTTCTGTCCTCAACTCATGAACCTTGATGTCGATGGATGATGACTCGGAGCGGAGGCCCCCGGATTCTGATCTGGTTTCCCTGGCCTTCCCTGCCAGAAGCACCGCCTCGGAGCGGGCTTCCTGCTGTTTCTCACGCATTGAGACGAGGCGGTCCTTTTTCTCCTGAAGATCGGAAGCGGACCTTTCCACCGCCTCGGCGCCGGTTTTTACCTCCGCACGGTGAAGTAAAATACGTTTTTTCGATTCTTCAATCTCCTCATGGATCCGTTCCAGCCTTACGGCAACCTCCCGGGAACGATCCACGGCGGTTTGGAGTTCACGATGGAAGTTTTCTTTTCTCAAGGTTACCGTATTGACCCTGATTCTGGATTCTTCAACCTGTTTCCTGTGTGTCTCAACAAGGATGCTCAAACGGTGGAAATCCTCTTCCACCGTATCAAGGTCTTTCCGGGCGGCGGACTCCTCCTCCTTCAACTGCGACAGCCTTTCCTGCCAGGCGTCCATTTGCTCCCTGATTCCGGCCTCTTCTTCCTCCACCATCTCCCGCTCCGCCTGAAGATCTTCCAGCACCCCGGCGAGATGATCCCTTTCTTTCCTGAGAACCACCAGGTTCCCCTCCGCATCCAGATATTTTATGTCCAGATCCCGATGGCGTTTTTCCATTTCCAACAGGCGAGCCTCGATCTCCGCAATCCTGGCCCTGACGGACTCCCTTCCGGCCCGGGCTTGATCCAGTTCCGCCCCGAGCGACTCCGAGGCCAGCCGCACCTCCCTGAGCCGCCTCTTGCGAACCAGCACATCCCCTTTCCCTCCCTCAAAGGCGCCCCCCGTGATAACCCCTGTGGGTTCCACCACATCGCCGTCCAGGGTAACCATCGTGGCGGAAAAGCCGTTCCTGTTCCACAGGTTCAGAGCCTTGCCGAGGTCCTCGACGACGAGGGTATTTCCAAGAAGAAACTTTCCCACTCCGTTCAGCTTGTCGGAAAACCGCACATTGTCGAGGAGAGGCCCGAGAACGCCCTCACCCTTCACATCCCTGAGCCCATCGTCCGTGGAACCTCCCGATCTTGGCGACATGGGAATGAAGCCTCCCCTGCCCATTGATCGTTCCTTCAGATAATCCACCGCGGAAAGGCCTCTCTCGGGCCGGTCGACGATGACGTGCTGAAGCCGCTCGCCAAGAACCGCCATTACGGCTATTTCAAATTTCCGGGGAACCTCAAGGTAATCGGCGACTACACCCAGCACCCCGGAAGAATCGGACGCGGCAAACTCCGTTATCACCCCCCGGACTCCGTCAGAGAACCCCTCCATCTCCTCCTCCATTGATGCCAGGGTCCTCTGTAGCCCCCTGACTTCCGCAAGCCTTTCGGAGATGGAAGAGATTTCTCCCTCCAGGACCGACAGTTCCTCCCTGTTTTTCGACAGAGTGTTCCTGTGATCCAGAAGGCCGCCTGACAGATTGTCCCTGTCGTTCCTGACCTGCTCAAGACGGGATTCCCCATGAGCGATGGAATCGCCGGCCTTCTGGAATCTTGTGCCCAAGCCCTCCTCCCGATGGAGGATGTCATTTTTCCTTCTTTCCATACTCTCAAGGGAACGCTTCCCCGATTCGATTTCGGATACAAGGCGCAGGCGTTCCGACTCGAAGGTAAAAAGGGTAGATCTGCTTTCATCCATGGATTCATGGGCGGCCTTCGCCTCCGCATCAACCTCATCAAAAAGGGACACCGCTTCCCTCAGTTCCTCGTCATAACGCAGATACTCCCCCTCAATAGTCTTAAGCCCCAGTTCCAGTTGAACCAGCTCAGAACGTTCGGCCTCACCCTTCTCCACAAGTCGGGCATCGTCGTCATTCAGTCTGCCTATTCGCTCCTCAAGGGCCACAATGGAACTCTCACGTACGGAAATGTCCCCTTCCAGCCTGGCGATTTCGGATTCGATCGAGCGGACTGTCTCATAAAACGCGGCGATCTGGTCCTCACCTGCCGCCAGATCCACACGGAGGGTCTCCTCTCTGGCCTCGAGGCCGCTGAGCATCGCCTCCCGGGCCTCGAGCATGTCCGTTTTTATGGAAAGCTCCTTCTCCAAACGACCAAGTTCGGCGCCGATCCCTCCAAATTCCACGAAGCGAAGCCGCAGGACGAGGCCTGCAAGTTCGTCCCTGAGCTTACGGTACCGTCTTGCCTTGGCAGCGCTTCTTTTGAGGGAATCCAGCTGACGCTTGATCTCCCGGATAACATCACTCACACGAAGGAGATTCTGCCTTGTTTTCTCAAGCTTTCGCTGGGTTTCAAGCCGACGCATCCGGTATTTCAGGACCCCTGCGGCCTCCTCAATGAGAGCTCGCTTCTCCTCGGGTTTCGAGTTGACAAGCAGGGAAATGCGCCCCTGTTCGACAATGGAGTAGCCCCGGCTGCTTCCACCGGCATCAGCAAGGAGCTCCTTCACGTCTTTAAGACGGCATGGGACCCCGTTAATGAGATAGTCGCTCTCACCGGTGCGGTAAAGCCGTCTGGAAATAGATATTTCCGCGTAGTCCTTCCATTGCCCGTTCACGGAGCCGTCGTTATCAAAAAGGAGCGTCACCTCCGCAAACCCCATAGGCTTGCGACGATCGCTCCCGTTGAAGATGACATCCTCCATCACCTGGCCCCTGAGAAGTTTCGCGCTCTGCTCTCCGAGTGTCCACCTGATGGCATCGACGATGTTGCTTTTTCCACATCCGTTGGGCCCGACGATGACGGTAAGTCCGCCGGAACGCAGATCGAACACAGTTCGGTCCGGAAAGGATTTAAATCCCTGAATTTCTAGACGCTTAAGCTTCATAGACACCTTCCATGCCTGACGGGGACTACGCACACCGCACGCACAACTGCCGACGGTACTTCCCTATTCGCGTAACCGTCGAGTCATACTTAACACTTTTGATGAAACTCTAGCATGGAAGATGCTTCATATCAAGGCTATTTCCCGGCGTTCATAAGCAGGTATTCAACGATGGCTTTCCGGTTTTCCTCAGGGATAGGCTTGCCAAAAAGCGCCTTGTGCCTTGAGGACATCCTTCTGGTGGTTCGGTTCCAGCTTTCCCGATCCTTGGTCTTTCCCAGGGGCCGGTTTAGTGAATGGCATTTCGAGCATGTTTTTTCAAAGGTAGCTTTGGCTAAATCGAAATCCACAGGACCACTCGCAGTCGCGGCCAAAGCAGCGGAATCGGCATCCGAAGATGGCATGCCGTCCGCAAATACATTCATGGAAAACATTAATATTCCTGCCATAACCATCGTTAAAATAGACACCTTTTTCATGTTAACCTCCGATTTAAAATCAGGGCCTGGTTCCTGGTTCCATCCGCCTTCGCTCTGCGAGCTTCGGCGGACAGGGGTTTCAGATTCCATGTTTCAGGTTTCCTTACGACTACGCCCGGGATTGCCGCGCTCCTTATTCAGTCGCTCGCAATGACTTCGTCTCACTCTCCGCGTCTCCGTGTCCTCCCTTCTGGTCCTTACACCCTCGCCAGCGGATCGAAAAGCTTTCTGTGCTCATCGAGAGCAAACTTGTCCGTCATCCCCGCCATGTAATCGCATATCACCCGAACGGGATTGCCGTCTTCCTCTATTTTCCTGTACACATGCGGGGGCAGCTGCTTGGGTTTTTCACAGTAGGCCATGAACATGTCCCTGAGTATCCTCTGGGCTTTTTCGGCCATTCGTACAACACGGTAATGACCGTAGAGATTTTCCCTCAGAAAGGACTTCAGTTCACTGTTCATGGAATCCATCTCCGTGCTGAAGGCGGCTGCCCTCGAAGGGGCCTGCGCCAGTTCGCGGCGGCTTGAAATACCCATAGATTTGAGGTTTCCGGCAATTGTGGAGATGAGATCCGTTACCTGCCAGTTAATAATCCTCCTGATGACCTCGTTTCTCAGCATGGCGGAAGAGATCCCCCGCATTTCTTTTTGAACACCCCCCTTGACCTCCCGCCAGATCGTAATGTCTTCCAGTTGATCGAGTGTAATCAGCTTCGAGGTCAGACCGTCGTCAAGATCGTGGTTGTTGTAGGCGATTTCGTCGGCCAGTTCAACGATCTGGCCCTCCAGACTCGGTTGAGTGGGTCCGAAAACGGTTATATCCGGCTGGTCGTAATCGGTGCTGTGTTTGGCGATCCCCTCCCGGACCTCCCAGGAAAGGTTCAGGCCGGGAAACCCGGGATACCTATACTCCAGGAGATCAACCACCCGAAGGGTCTGAAGGTTGTGCTCGAACCCCCCCTCGTCACTCATGAGCGCGTCCATGGCTCTTTCCCCGGCATGGCCAAACGGGGTGTGCCCAAGATCGTGAGCCAACGCAACAGCTTCGGCGAGAACCTCGTTAAGATTCAGGGCAAGGGCTGCGGAACGGCTGAGTTGGGAAACCTCCAGGGAGTGGGTCAGCCTGGTCCGGAAATAATCGCCCTCGTGGTAGAAGAAGACCTGCGTCTTGTATTCCATCCGCCTGAAAGCGGTGCAGTGGATTATGCGGTCCCTGTCCCGTTCGAAAGGGAGGCGATAGGGGTGTTCCTCCTCAGGATGCAGGCGGCCCCTGGAAAGGGAATTGAGCGCCGCATAGGGCGCCAAGTCTGCCGTTTCCTTCTTTTCTCTGTCAATACGCAGCATCGCCTGTCCTCACGGTGGTGGCCAGTATATCCATAATGATAAAAGGGGTAACAAGATTATCACGAATTCTACGGCTCTGAAAAGGTTTTCACGGAGTAGATCAAAGTCTGCAAAGTAAATCACATCCCCTCACCCCTGCCCTCTCCCAGGGGGAGAGGGAGAATTGGGTCAAGGATCAACAGCAACTTGGGTGAGGAGATTATCTTTTTAATGTGAACATCCGGCAACCCCCGGATGTTGAGCATGTCGAGCCATAAGGTTGTCATTATTGATAGAATTGAGTTAACTTACCGGTATTCGGTGCTTCTTTGCGTTCTTTGCGTCTTTAGTGAGTCAGTTTTCATTATGTGACGAACGAGCGTGAGAAAATGAGTTAAAAGGGGGGGGAATGATGATTAAAGTGAGCGATTCCATGGGAGAGATGATGGTCACGAAGGATGCCTACTACGGCGCCTCCACCCAAAGGGCCGTTCTAAACTTCCCCGTCTCTGGCACCACGATGCCGGACGGGATCCTGCACGCCCTGGCGCTGATAAAAAAAGAGGCGGCCCGGGTCAATGGAGAACTCGGCCTCCTGACCGAAGAGGTCGTTTCGGCCATTGACGATGCCGCCGCCGAGGTAATGGGCGGGAAATTTCAGGGCCAGTTTCCCATTGATGTCTACCAGACCGGGTCAGGCACCTCCACAAATATGAACATGAACGAGGTTATCGCGGCCAGGGCCAACGAAATCATGGGGTCCCAACGCCAGGGTAGAACCCCCGTACACCCCAATGACCACGTCAATCTCGGCCAGTCCAGTAATGACGTTATCCCCTCCTCCATCCATATTGCGGTCAGGGAGTACGCCGGAAAATCCTTTCTTCCGGCCCTGAAGACCCTGAAGAATTCCCTGTCCGCAAGGTCCAGGGAATTCTCCCGTGTGGTCAAGGTCGGCAGAACGCACATGCAGGACGCGGTTCCCATTACCCTGGGGCAGGAATTTTCAGGCTACGCCTCTCAGGTCGAACACGCCATGGAAGCGGTTGAGGACACCTTTTTACATCTGGAGGAATTACCGCTTGGCGGGACGGCGGTCGGCACAGGCCTCAACAGCCACCCGCGTTTCGCCGAGCTGGTAGTATTGCGGATCGCGTCGCAAGCGGATATTCCTTTTGCCATAGCCCCCAATCGGTTCGCGGCGATGGGCGGCAAGGACGCCTTGGTTTCCCTTCACAAGTCCCTGGCTGCCTATGCCTCATCCCTTTACAAAATCGCCTCCGATATCCGGTTCCTGGCCTGCGGTCCCCGCTGCGGCATAGGTGAGGTTGCCATCCCCGCCCTCCAGCCGGGGTCATCCATAATGCCTGGCAAGGTCAATCCGGTCATACCTGAATCGGCCCTGCAGGCCGCCGTCAGGGTCATGGGCAACGATGTGACCGTGACCATGGCCAACGCGTCTGGGAACCTTGAGCTTAACGTAATGATGCCCCTTCTGGCCCATGTTATAATGGAGTCTCTCACCCTCATCACCAACACCACCATCCTGATGGCGAAAAAGTGCGTGGACGGCATTTCAGCCAACATAGATAGGTGTGAAGAGCTGGTGGAACAGAGCCTGGCCCTGATAACTCCCCTGGCACAGGTCATAGGGTACGACGAGGCCTCCCGGCTCGCAAAGGAGGCCGGCCTGACGGGCAAGACCGTCAGACAGCTTGTAAGGGAGAAGGGCATCCTCACCGAGGACGAGATAAAAAAGGCGCTGGACCCCGCTGGGATGGTCGGGAACTGAACCCGTTGGCCTGTTTCGTACGCTTTCGGTGATTATGATGGTTGAGTTGCCGGAGCATGGACTTCCCCTCTCCAGAGCCGTGAAGGACCTGTGATAAACGGCAGGTGAAAATTGCTGAAGCCGTGATGTTGCAAACTCTCGAGCAGGGAGGCCGAATCCATGAAAACATCCGCACTCTCCCCCTTTGACGTGAGGAAGACCCTGAAATCAGGGGACAAATCATATACAATTTACCACCTGGGCGCTCTTTCCGGAGCGGGGGTGTCGGGTGTTGACCGGCTTCCTTTTTCCATCCGTGTTCTACTCGAAAACCTGCTTCGACATTCCGGGGGTAAGTTCGTGTCTCGAGAGGATGTCCTGAGGCTGGCGGCGTGGAGCCCTGGCAACAGCGGTGGGGGAACCATACCCTTCATGCCGGCACGTGTGGTCCTTCAGGACTTCACAGGTTTGCCCGCCCTGGTGGATCTCGCCGCCATGCGTTCTGCCATGGAACGAAAGGGGGGGGACCCGTCCAGGATCAATCCGTCCATTCCGGCGGATATGGTCATAGACCATTCGGTACAGGTGGACCACTTCGGAACCGGCCAGGCCTTCGAGTTCAACATCCAGAAGGAGACGGAGCGCAATGCCGAACGCTACTCCATGCTCCATTGGGGACAGAAGGCTTTCTCCAATCTCCGGGTGGTGCCCCCCGGGGCGGGGATTGTCCACCAGGTCAACCTGGAATATCTTGGATCGGTTGTCGGGACACGTACAATCCATGGGGAATTGTACGCTTTTCCCGACACTCTTGTAGGCACTGACTCCCATACACCGATGATAAACGGCCTGGGCGTACTTGGATGGGGCGTGGGGGGGATAGAGGCGGAGGCCGTGCTCCTGGGGCAGCCATACTACATGCCCATACCTGAGGTTGTCGGGATCAATATAAAAGGCAGGCTTCCCAGTGAGTCCACGTCCACTGACCTTGTGCTCACCATCACCGAATTTCTCCGGGAAAAAGGTGTTGTGGGGCGATTTGTGGAGTTCTTCGGCACCGGGTTAAGGACCCTGACCCTTCCCGACCGGGCAACGATTTCCAATATGTCCCCGGAGTACGGAGCCACCGCGGCCTTCTTTCCGGTGGATGATGAGACACTTCGATACCTTTCGGCAACCGGCAGGCCCCGGGAGCTTGTCGACCTTGTCGAAAACTACTCAAAGCATCAGGGGCTCTTTCACTCCGAAACGGACGAAGAACCCTCCTATACCTCGGTTTATGAGCTGGACATGGGAAAGGTCGAACCCTCTTTGGCCGGTCCCAGCAAACCTCACCAGCGGGTGAAGCTTGGTGGGATGAAGGACTCCTTTCTCGAGACCCTTCCCCGAATGCTCGAGGCGGGGGTCACCTCCGATGCCGACCGGTTTGATGATTGCGGATATTGGGCCGATGAGGGGGGTTCCTCTCACCCGGTGCCGGAGAAGTGCGGCTGTCCCACGGACCCCAGGCCGTTGTGCCGCTGCGTTGAGGAGGAGCTGGACCAGGCAAAGATCCCCATCTGCGACGGATCCGTTGTGATCGCGGCCATAACAAGCTGTACCAACACATCCAATCCATCGGTCATGATCGGTGCCGGACTTCTCGCACGTAATGCGGTTAAACGGGGCCTGAGGACCCGGCCGTGGGTCAAGACCAGCCTGGCCCCCGGCTCCGGCGTAGTCACAAGCTACCTGGATGATTCAGGCCTCACACCGTTTCTGGATGCATTGGGATTCCACGTGGTGGGCTACGGCTGCACAACCTGCATCGGAAACAGTGGGCCGCTGCGAGCCGGCATTGCCAAAGCCATCGAGGAGAATCAGCTCGTCACAGCGGCTGTTCTGAGCGGCAACCGGAATTACGAGGCCCGGATCAACCCATACATCCGCGCGAACTACCTTGCATCCCCCATGCTCGTGGTTGCCTACGCCATTGCCGGTTCGGTTACGGTTGACATGACCCACGACCCTCTGGGGCGGGACCCCAATGGCAATCCGGTATATCTTAAGGAAATATGGCCATCCCGGGAGGAGATACTGTCCACGGTTAAATCCTTCCTGGATCCAGGGAAATTCCTTGACGCGTACAGTCATATATACGAGGGAAACGAGTTCTGGAATTCCCTGAAGGATTCGGATTCAAATCTCTTCCCCTGGGATCCGGCTTCCATCTACATCAGGGAACCGCCTTTTTTCGATGACATGCCCGACACTCCCCCGGTGCCGAGGGATATCGAGGGAGCCCGTATTCTCGGGATCTTCGGAGATACCCTGACCACCGACCACATCTCGCCTGCCGGGACCATCCCGGATGACAGCCCGGCCGGACACTACCTCCTGGAAAACGGGATTCAGGGTTCGGACTTCAACAGTTTCGGTTCCCGGAGGGGAAACCACGAGGTGATGATGAGGGGCACCTTCGGGAACATCCGTATCCAAAATGCCATGGTTGAAGGGGAAGGAGGATGGACGCTCCATATGCCCGAGGGGGAACGGATGACCATTTTTGACGCCGCCATGCGCTATAAGGATGAAGATACGCCTCTCGTCGTAGTCGGCGGGAAGGAATACGGTGCAGGAAGCTCCAGGGATTGGGCCGCCAAGGGAACCCTCCTCCTCGGGGTGAAGGCCGTCCTGGCACAGTCGTTCGAACGCATCCACCGCAGCAACCTTGTGGGCATGGGTGTTTTACCTCTTCAGTTCGAGTCGGGCGAAAACACGGAGACCCTTGGTCTTACGGGGAAGGAAACCCTGGAGATCACAGGCATCGGCGAGGGTCTTGCGGCCAATGGAAAGGCCACCGTAACCGCCAGAATGGACGGGGCGGACGAAAAACCCATAACCTTTACCGCGGGGGTCCTTTTGAACAGCCCCGTGGAGGTTGAATATTACCGGCACGGTGGTATATTGCAGAAGGTCCTGCGGGATATGCTGGAAAACAGATAAAAATTTTCACCACCCGTTCGCTGCGCTACAGGCGTGACGAGCGGGCGAGAGGAAAATTCTTAAAGCGAGGGGGGGGGCTTTCAAAAAGGAGATGGAAATGATTGAGGAACTTGTACGGACCAACCGGAGTTACCGGCGCTTTTACCAGGACCACAGCATCTCCGGGGATACCTTGAAGGAGTTCATCGGCCTGGCTAGGCTGACGCCGTCCACCGCCAACAGACAGCCCATCCGGTACATCCTGTCCGGAGACCCTGAGAAAAATGCCCGTATCTTCCCTCATCTGGCCTGGGCCGGTTACCTTGCGGACTGGAACGGCCCCACTGAGGGAGAACGTCCTTCAGGCTATATCCTGCTTCTGGGCGATACCAGGATTACCAGCGCATTCGCCTGCGATCATGGGATTATTGCCCAGACCATCCTCCTTGGAGCCGTGGAAAAGGGGCTTGGCGGATGCATGATCAGCTCCATTAAAAGGGATTCCCTCCGAGCCTCCCTTCAGATCCCGGAACACTACGAGATCCTCCTTGCCATTGCCCTCGGGAAACCGAAGGAGGAGATATCCATCGACCCGTTGGGCGAGGACGGAAGCATCAAGTACTGGAGGGACGAAAAAGGGGTCCACCACGTGCCCAAAAGGAGACTGGAGGACCTGATCACGGATCTTTAGACGAACATTGACCTGTGGTACGGAGTTGGATCGCTCACAACTTTCACTCAGGCTTCCCGGGGATGCCCTTTCCCCTCACATCTCCTTGACCATTTTTTCCAGGTGAGTTTGCACCCGAACCCTTGTCCAGCCCGGGATTTTCTTTGCCCGCTGGATTCACCCTCGGGGGCTGGTCCTTTTCCCATCCCTTCCACGCAGTTTTATCACTGTAGCGCTGCGGGGAGTGACTGGGGTCAGGGCGGGAATTGAGCAATAGCCCCTGTAACATTGTCAGGAATTGACAAATTCCCGACTTGAACATCCCGCTTGAATTTTCAAGTGTTTTTTTCAATTCCGGATTTCGTATTCCCTTTCTTCCTTGAGCATCTTAAAAATGACCCGACACAGGTGCCTGCCCAAGGCCCTTACCGCTTGATTGTGTTTCTTCCCCTCCGCACGTTTCTTTTCATAGTACCTTTGAGATTCGGGAACACACTTCCTGTGGCTGTCCACAGCGGCCATCATGGCAGCCTTGGCCCTGGTGTTGACCATCTTCGATGTCTTTGATCCTCTCTTCCTTCCTGAGCTGTTGTCGAGGATGGCCATGCCCAGGTATAGAGCCAGACTGGCTTCGGTCTCGAACCGGCCTATCGTTCCGATCTCGGCAGCCAGTTCGGCTGTACTGGTGGGACCGAAACCAGGAAGGGACAACAAGATGACAGCCTCACAGGAACCTTCCGCGATCTTTGCGATCCTGTCATCGAGTTCCTTGACCTTGTCGCGAAGCTCAAGGATGCGTGCCGCGTCCTCCTAGATCATCTCACCCACATAATCCACCTCATCGCTGAAGTGTGCCCGTTTCTGCCAAGCCTGGATCACCTCCGCATACTTGCGTCCCACAGAGCGGATCTTCAGGAGAGTGGACCGGCGTAGCCGGGACAATTTCTCCAGACTATCCGTGCTGGTTATTAGCCGGAGAAACCAAACATTGGAAGCATCACCTGTGATTCCCAGTAGCCCAGGGCTCACTGCCTGTAAATCGGCCTGCATAATATTAAGAACGCGGGCTCTTTCTTCCACCAGCCGCCTCCGGCGACGGGTCAGACGCTTTAAAAGAGCGTTCTCCTCCGAAGTGGCCGCTACCTCCTGAAGGACACCCTTGGCCGCCGGAAGGAAGTCCTGGAGCTGAAACAGCTCAAGACCTTTCCTCGCGTCGATCCGGTCCGTCTTGGCCGCCCCTGGAAAGATCTCCTTGAAACGGGCGAGCTTAACGTTGTTGATGTTGAACAGACGGTAGTTTTTAAGACGTACCAGCCGGTCCAGGGGGCGTGCGTATCCATTGTAGCCCTCCATCGCCACCGATACCGGAAGGTCATATTTGGCCTCCTGGCGAGCAATACGACCAAAGAAGTGGCAAAACCCTTCAGGGCTGTGGTCGATCTCGAACTCCTCGATCAACGCACCATCCGCAAGGCCGATTGCCACACTGTGACCATAACAGCCTACATCCACACTTACCCGTATCTGGTCAAGTCCTATTTTTGCTGTAAATTTCCTTATGGGTTGAACTCGGTTTTATCGCAGGTTTGTTGTCCTCCTGGTGTTGTTTTTTCAACTCTTCCTGGAGGCAATCGAGTTGTCTGCGTTCGAAATCATTGATGGTGATGCCCCTCCATCTTTCGGAGCCGCGGACCAGTGCAGCGTACATCAGTT
>BDTG01000043.1 GCA_002897695.1 bacterium BMS3Abin14 | reverse complement strand
AATAATATCAATATGTTACCGAAATCGTGTATGATAAACAAAGGAAAATACAAACAAAAAACACACAATTTGCTAATATTATCAACAGGTTAGAGTTTACGGATGGACACTAGCTTATGTACGCAGGGCAACTCATATTTTCGCAGGTTATGGATCATCTCCCCATGCACACCTTTCGGCGATGCGTAAAACGATATCACGGCAACCACAAAATCAAGAGCTTTACCTGTCTGGATCAATTCCTCTGTATGGCCTTCGCTCAACTGACCTACAGGGAAAGTCTGCGGGATATCGAAGCCTGTCTGCGTGCACAGCAGAACAAGCTCTACCACATGGGCGTCCGCAGTCAAATATCACGAAGCACCCTTGCGGATGCCAACGAAAAACGCGACTGGCGCATCCATGCCGACTTCGCCCAATCACTTATACACATCGCCCGCAAACTGTACATCAACGACGAGTTTGGTGTCGATCTCGACCAGACCGTATATGCTCTCGATTCCACCACCGTCGACCTGTGCTTGTCGGTGTTTCCATGGGCCAGATTCCGCAAAACCAAAGGCGCTATCAAACTCCACACCCTATTGGACCTGCGCGGCAATATACCTACGTTTATAAGCATCTCCGACGGCTTGCTGCACGATGTCAATATCCTCGACGAATTGATTCCGGAACCCGGGGCCTTCTACATCATGGACCGGGGCTACGTGGATTTCGCTCGACTGTATCATCTGTCACAGTGGCCAGCTTGGTTCGTCATTCGAGCCAAGTCCAACCTGCAATTCCGAAGGCTTTATTCCCACCCAGTCGACAAGACCACGGGAATCAAATGCGATCAGATCATCAGGTTTACTGTTCCTCGTTCCGCCAAGTACTATCCAGAGAAACTCCGGCGGGTCAAATATTTCGACGCCAAAACCAAAAAAACGCTGACTTTCCTCACAAACAACTTCGCATTGCCCGCTCTAACTATTGCCGAACTATACCGATGCCGTTGGCAGATCGAACTCTTCTTCAAATGGATCAAGCAGCATCTCCGGATAAAATCTTTCTACGGAACTTCCGAAAACGCGGTCAAAACTCAGATCTGGATCGCTGTCTCCGTCTACGTGTTAGTGGCAATTATAAAAAAACGCCTCAACCTGGAAGCCAGCCTCTACACTATTTTACAGATATTGAGCGTCACTACTTTCGAAAAAACATCAATCTTACAGATACTTACAGACTCTCATCGCACGGAAGAAGCAGAGGGATCAATTAACCAGTTGAATTTATTCAACTATTAACCGGACACTACTGCTTAAACATGTTTAAGCCGCTCAACGACCTCCAGGATTTCATCCCTTGTCGTCATCCTTCCCAGGCTGAATCTCACCGCACCCAGTCCCGTCTCTTCAGAAACCCCCATAGCCTTTTGGACAGGAGACAGAGCTGTTTCGCCGGCGTGGCAGGCGGATCCGGTTGATGCAGCGACCCCATCCAGGCGATCCAGGATCGCACTTCCCATTTTACCCCTGAAACTTACGTTAAGGGTATTCGGCAAACGCATCTCCGGATGGCCGTTCAGGACTATATCGTCACCGAAAATCTCCTTGAGCTTCTCGAAGAAAAGATCCCTCAAAAGACGCACATCCCCGTTCATGAAATCCGGCGCGATCTCGCACGCCCTGCCAAGCCCCACGGCGAGAAGTACGCTCTCTGTGCCCGCTCTTCTACCTTCCTCGTGCCCCGCGCCGTGGACAAACGACGCGAGCTTCGTCCCCTCACGAACATACAGCGCACCCACCCCCTTGGGCGCGTAAAGCTTGTGCCCGGCGATGGTGAGAAGGTCCACCCCCAGGGAGTCCACGTCCACCGGGATCTTTCCCGCCGACTGCGCAGCATCCGTATGGAAGGGTATCCCATACTCCCTCGTGATCCTCGATATCTCCTCTATGGGTTCTATCGTCCCCACCTCGTTGTTGGCGTGCATGACCGATACAAGGATGGTCTCTTTCCTGATCTCCTTCCTGATATCGTCCGGGTCGACCATGCCATCTTTGTCCACAGGGACGATTGAGGCTTCAGCGCCCAGCCTCTGCAGGAATCTGATCGGCTCGATAACCGCAGGGTGTTCCACGGCGGTGGTGATAACATGTTTTCTGCCCCCTTCGCAGGCAAAGAAGGTCCCCTTGATGGCGTGATTGTCGCTCTCGCTCCCCCCGCTCGTGAAGACGATCTCTCCGGGTGCGCAGCCGATCAGGGCCGCCACCTTTCCCCTTGTTCTTTCCAGGGCCGCCTTCGCCGGGGCTCCGGCAAAATGAAGCGAAGAGGGGTTCCCGTAGTAGCCGGCCAGGAAGGGGCGCATCGCTTCGATCACTTCCGGGGCCAAGGGTGTGCTTGCATTGTAATCGAGGTAGATTTCGCTTTTCATTTCTCCTCCGACGGTCTGCCTGGATTAATAAAATTTCCTTTCTCATCTTAAATATGAGTCTGTTTGAAGACAAGCCCGAAAATTCAACTGAGTTTGACACAGGCCCGAATATATTTTACTATTCAATAAATCAATTGAATATGCAAGCAAGGAGTGGCGAGTCATGATCTCCAAACGAAAGTTCAAGAGTTCCATTTATGAGCAGTTAGCGCGTATCGGCAAGGCGGTAGCAAGTCCGAAACGCCTCGAGCTGTTGGACCTGCTCTGCCAGAGTGACCGCACGGTGGAGTATCTCTCATCGGAAACCGGGATGACCCTGGCCAACACATCCCGGCATCTCCATGTTCTGAGCGCCGCGCGGCTGATCGAAGGGGAAAAGGAAGGCCAGTATGTCAGGTACCGCCTTACCGATGAAGCAGTCTGCAAGTTCTATCTGAATATGCGTTTGCTGGCAGAGAGGCGGCTTGCTGAAATCCGGCAGATCACGAATCAGTTCCTTGAAGATCGCGGGGCCCTGGAGGCTGTCGACAGGGAATCGTTGTTGAAGCGCGTTCGGGCAGGTGAGGTGACAGTTCTGGACGTTCGCCCGGTGGAGGAGTACCGCACCGGTCATATTCCCGGCGCAATCTCTTTTCCGCTAAAGGAACTGGCGGAGCGCCTGTCTGAACTGCCGAAGGGTCAGGAGATCGCGGCCTACTGCAGGGGGCCATACTGTGTCCTGGCCGTGGAGGCTGTGAAGATGCTGAGAACAAATGGATTTCATGCGGTGCGTCTGGAAGATGGGGTCCTGGATTGGTGCGCGCATGGGCTCTCTGTGGAAAGATCAAGGGAGTATTGACATGCGTTTTTATCCCCTCACTTCCCTGGGTTGCGATCGGGTCAAAAAATCTGCGTCAGATTTCCTTCGACCTCGAAAAACCTCTTGGACGCAGGGATGTCAATTTTGAACATGCGACTGTGCGCAGCGTCGACCCTGAGGCATGCAAGGTTTTTACCGAAACTGACGAATACTCATACGATTATCTCGTCATCGCTTCAGGGCACCGGAGCGCCAACGAGTCCGTCCCCGGTTTGGGACCGTTCGATGGTCCAGGTCACTCCCTTATGTCACCTTCGGAGGCCCAGGAGGCCCGGGAGGCTTTCAGTGCTTTTCTGGAGAAGCCGGGCCCCGTTGTAGTGGGATGTGCCCCGGGTGCGAGTTGTATCGGACCGGCGTATGAGTTTACGTTCGAAATAGACCATCTGCTCCGGAAAAGACGGATTCGCCACAAAGTTCCCATGACAATGGTCACACCGGAACCGTTTCTCGGCCATTTCGGCGTCGGCGGGATGGGCGTTGCCGTAGCACTCCCGCCTGTCGATGAGACACCGGTCCCGGTTAACTTCCCAAAGACGGGCCACATGACTCAGCAAATGGCAGCCTTTGCCGCCCACAACATTGCTGCTCAAATACAGGGTCGGGAGAAAAAAAACCCGTGACCTGTATAGCGAGTGCATCCTGGACATGGGCGACAAGGCGGCATACATCAAAGCTGATCCGGTACGGCCTCCACGAAATGTTCCCAGAATAAGCGAAGGCAGGCGGTGGCTGTGGGCCAAAAAGATCTTTGAACACTATTACCTGTCAAGGGCCCGAAAAGGGAAAAGTGTTTCCTCTGGATGGGGATGGTGACTAATAAGGGGAGGAATTAACAATGAAATTGGGAGTGGTTGTTTCCACAAATGATCCTGAAGTGGCATTCAACGCCATGCGCCTGGCAAATTTCGCGACCAACGAAGGTGACGAGGTGGCAGTTTTTCTTATGAATGCAGGGGTTGAACTCGACCAGATTGAAGACACAAAGTTCAACATTCGCGGGCAGACTGAAGTTTTCATGGCCGCTGGAGGACGTATCATGGCCTGTGGAACATGCCTTAAACTGCGTAATTCAGAGGGTTCTGAAATATGCCCGATGTCAACAATGAATGATCTGTATCACCTGCTCCTTGACTCAGATCGGGTGATCAGTTTCTAAAAGTCGAAACAAAAAGCAGATGCGGTTTTTCAGTAACCTGTAAAGGTGATCCTGTACCTGAATAAATCCGGGTCGAGCCAGTCCAGTGGTTTTCCCCCGATCTCGGCATAGGGGTACATGAGGTAGTTCACCGGCCCGCCGCTCTGCGGCGGGTTGAGCGTAATGTCCCGGCCCTCCCCGAGCTTGACCCTGTAAGGATCGACCCCGCCCCAGAAATATTCACGGTACTCGGCAGTTTTCGCGTCCGTGATATCCAGCTTTTCCTTCAGCATCATCTTCAGGACGTCGGCAGGGTCCACGACGACCCAGCCGTATCCCGGCAGGTAGTACTCCGCCCAGCAGTGCTGCCACCCGGTGATGTCCGTTGTGCCTCCCTTTCCGAGGCGTATTCCGAACACCTCGCGGGAGGGAACCCCGGCCGCGCGCGTCAGGGCGACGAACACGGAAGATATGTCGGCGCACTTGCCCCCCAGGGAGCTTAACAGGGAGTCCACGTCGCCTGTCCCGCACCCGCGGGTATCCGGGTCACGGAACATGTTCCCGCTGACCCAGTCGTATATTGCCCTGGCCTTGTCTCTCACGCCCGTCCTCCCCGCTGTTATGCTGTCGGCCAGCTTCCTGATCTCTCCGTCGGTGGGGCCGAGCCGGGTAGGTCTCAGGTACAAGGCGTAGTCCGCCGGGTCCCACGGCGCCTCGGCTGACGGCAGGTCTCTGGTGAGCCTTTCCTCACGATCCACCGTGAAGGAGAATTTCAGCTTCCGGCTTTTAGCGCCTTCGTTCCAGCGGGCGTAGAGCATGGGTGTTCCGTATTTACGGTCGGTGTAAACGGCCGATTCGGCGAAGTCGCCCGTTATCCTTATATCCGTGATCAACTGGTTGGCGTCCGACACGGGATAGGGAACCCAGAGCCCGGCTTCCTTCCCGGCGTTGTGGGAGGTGAGGTCAAACTCCATGGTGACAGTGCCAGACTGAGACCCGGCCGAGGCGGCAGCCGGGATAAGGCCCAGGGAAAAAGCCAGGATAAACAGGAAAAGCCTTCTCATGGAGTTCCTCCTTACAATAAACAACCAGGGATATTGGGGATATTTGCGGAAAGGACCTGAAGGCAAAGATAGCATGGAAAATAGGCGTATTCAATAAATAGTATGCAAAAATTAGATAACTAATGATGTCAACATCCATAATATATTACATATTCCTGATTATTGGCTTGACTCTGTAGTATACTACAGGGTGTAGGTTAGAGACAAAGTCGGGTATTAGTGACCTTTCCATGCGGCATTTGGAAAGGGTAGTCCTTGTACAGGGATTGAAGGGGCAAAAGATGAAGTCGATGACCATAGGAAAGGTATCCAGACAGTCCGGCATCGGGGTGGAGACTGTCCGTTTCTACGAGAAAAGCGGTTTGATCGACGAGCCTCCTCGATCCGAATCGGGTTATCGGCAGTATCCACTAAACACTGTAATCAGGATTCAATTTATCAAGCGTGCTAAAGAATTAGGCTTTACACTTAAAGAAATACATGAACTTCTGAATCTCAGGCTTGATCCAAGAACTACATGCGAGGACATCAGGCTAATGGCAGAGGAAAAACGCAGAAATGTGTCGGCAAAGATCCGATCCCTGCAGGGGATAGAAAAGGCCCTGGGTGAACTGGTCGGCGCTTGTGCCGTCGACGGACCAGATGGAGAATGTCCCATATTGGAGGCTTTGGAGCCGGAATGGCATCGTTCAGAATAATATTTCCAATCCCGAGGGGAGAGAAAGCTGAGGTGTTGAAATGGCTGGAAAAAGAAAAATCGAGATTTTCAGTGCCGGGTGTCCGGCCTGTGATGAGGCGGTCAGTCTGGTTCAGGAGATGGAATGTCCTTCCTGCGATGTTTCGATCCTGGACATGAATGAACCTGAGATAGCAAAGAGGGCCAGAGTGCTTGGTGTCCGTTCGGTACCGGCCATCATTGTTGACGGACAATTGGCAGGCTGCTGCACTGGCAGAGGACCGTCAAGAGACGAGTTGAAGGCGGCGGGAATTGGAAAGCCCATAAAATGAACACCGTAAACGAGAACAGGGTGGTCCTGAGAAAAGAAAACCTGTCCAGTTTCGGATCCATTGTTGCCGCCCTGTTGGCAGCGTCCTGCTGCATAGGGCCTGTTATCTTTATTATCTTCGGGACATCCGTCGGGTTTTTGAGCAAGTTCGCGGCACTTAGCCCATTCAGGCCGTATATGCTGGGCGCTGCTTTCCTGATGCTGGGGTACTCCTTCTGGAAGCTTTACCTGAAGAAAGCGGACTGCAGCTGCGAAGCGGATTTTCGCACAAGGAGGATCGCCAGGATGATCTTCTGGACGGCGGCGGTGGCCATGATTATTTCTGTCTCTTACCTGAAAGTCGTCGCATGGTTTGCGGGGTAGGGGAATGGGGCTGGTTTGAGGTTTGAGGTTTGAGGTTTGGGAGTATCAAGGTATCGAAGTGTCGAAGAATTGTAGGGTCTAGACCCCAGATCCCAGACCCTTTATTTCTGGAAGCATGAACCAGGTACCAGGAACCGATTTCAGGGATAAGGGGTGATTGGGCGATCGCTGTCATGAGGAGTATGTAATGTCGAAATACGGTTTTTTTACGATTGCGTTTTTTGCGTTGGCGCTTGTTGTAACCCTGGCGACCCCTCATCCGGCCCACGCGGCGGATCAGAAGGTCACCCTTGATATCAAGGGTATGACGTGAGGCCTTTGCGCCATTGCGGTGAAACGGTCCCTGTCAGGGGTCGAGGGCGTAAAAGAGGTGGATGTCTCACTCAAGGAAAAGAAGGCGTGGGTGACTGTGGATGAAAGCGTTACTGAAGAGGTTCTGGAAAAGGCCGTCGAGGAAAGCGGGTTCAAGGGAAAGGTCATCCAGAGAGAGCCGGCTGCGGGAAGTTAGAATCCGGGGGTCCGGGATCGAGCGCGATATTCTTACTGTCAGAAAGAGAGGATTGAAATGGGTAAGTATGATCTGGTAATCATCGGCGGCGGGGCCGGCGGTTTCGGGGCGGCCATAAAGGCCAATGATATCGGTGCCAGGACGGCCATGATCAACGTGGGACTGCCCCTGGGTGGGACCTGCGTGAACGTCGGCTGTGTCCCCTCCAAGGCACTGCTGTATGCCGGGGAGGTCCTCCATGCGGCGGATCATCATGGCGTCCCCGGGATAGGGCTGACCAGAGATCAGTTCGATTTTCCCACAGTGGTCCAGGCTGAACTGGACATGGTTGAGAAACTGCGTGGTGAAAAGTACGAGCACGTCCTCAAGGGGCTTGAGAACATCACGCTGTTTGAAGGAAAGGGAAGGTTCGTCTCATCCAACCAGGTCGAGGTCAACGGAAAGACTATCGAGGGGAAAAAGTTACTCGTCGCCACCGGGTCGACAGCCAGGGTTCCTGCCATCGAAGGTATTGAAGACACGGGCTTTCTCACCCACATCGAGGCCCTTAAGCTAAAGCGCACTCCCAAAGATATGATCGTGATCGGCGCCGGGGCGGTGGGCCTGGAATTTTCCCAGATGTACTCCAGGTTCGGGACTCATGTGACCCTGCTCAGGCGTTCAGGGTCGATATACAAGGGAACGGAGCCGGAGCTGGCAGTCAGGCTCCGTGAACTACTCGAAGGCGAGGGAATCTCCATCGCCCTGGGTGTCGAATACCGGAAGGCGTGGGTGAAAAACGGCAGGAAACACCTTTCCTATATCTCAGGTGGCAAGGAAGTGGTCGTAAGCGGTGACGAGATCCTGCTGGCGGCGGGAAAGGACCCGAACACAAACGGCCTTGCCCTCGACATTGCCGGTGTAAAGACCAACGGAAAGGGAGCTATTGCCGTCAACGGGTTCATGCAGACTTCGCAGCCCCATATCTTCGCCGCCGGTGACGTTGTGGATCTGCCGCGGCGCCTCGAAACCACCGCCGGCCGCGAGGGGACGCTGGGCGCCCAAAACGCCCTGAGCGGGTCGAAAGATGGGGTAGACTACGACGCGGTCCCCTACACGGTGTTTACCGATCCGCAGCTTTCAGGTGTCGGCCTGACAGAGGAAGAGCTGATGAAGCGTGAGGGGATCTGCTCCTGCAGGACCGTCTCTTTCGAAAGGATCCCCAAAGCCATTATCACCGGACGCACCGAGGGACTGGTCAGGATGGTGATCAACCCGAAAACGAGGCGGATACACGGTATACACTTCCTGTCGAACCAGTCTTCGGAACTGGCCGCCATCGGTATGATGCTGATCAGGAACCAGAACACCATAGACGACGTCATCGAGTCCATGCCCGTGTTCCCGAGCATGGCCGAATCCATAAAACTCGCAGCCATCTCTTTTACCAGGGATATCTCGGCCATCTCCTGCTGCGTATAGGAGGTAACTCATGAACCGGTACGGAATCCTGATACTGACAGATTTGCGTCGTTTACAATGTCATCTGGGCTGCGCTCGAGAAGGGCTACACGGTCAAGGTCCTGGTTGACGCCCAGGATGCACGGGGTACACCACTCGGTGGTTCGCTCGGAGCTGAACTCCAACTACTCGGTCATCTTCCGGTGGTGGGACGCCATAAACAGGAGCCTGGTGCTGAACGTCCCGCAGTCAGCGATAACCATCGGGGTCGGCCGATTTCAAAGTCCCGAGGATAACCGCATACTCCGGCTGATCGGACTCCCTTTCGAATCCTTCAAGAGGGAAAGGCCTCCCAGGTCACCGAGATTCGGAAAAAGGGACCTCGGAACCATGAAAGAGTGACTTGGTCCACATCCAGGTGCTCATTTATTTAATAACCCCAGTAAGGCAGTAGGAGACGTTGACATGAAAATTGACTGCTACTTTTCAATGGGCTGTGGGTCCGAAGTGGTCCTGCGGAAGAACATCCCTGACGCTCTGGCAGCCGAGGGTCTCAAGGCCGAGGTGAACTACCGTCGTATCGCCGACGAGGCGGCTGAAAAGCTTGGCTTGAGGGGCTCTCCGACGATCATGCTCGACGGCGTCGATCTCTTCCCATCCGAGATCTCCGGATTTTCCTGACGGATGTACGAGAACGAGTCCGGAGGACTCGCCAATACTCCTTCCGTGGCAGCATTGAGGAAGGTCATAAGAAAACTCCATTGATCTGGGCGCCCTGCCCGGGCGCGTTGATGGACTTTTTGCGAGTCCATCGAAGTTAAACAGCAAGCCGGATTTTCAGATAAGGACCGTGTGTCGAAAATGTGCTATTGTTCACGACATGCTCCCGATGGCTCGGAGTGAAACCGCTTTATTTTCATCCAGATCTTCTGGGTGAGCCTTTTGCGGAACTTTTCGGCGAGGATCTGTCGGAAACAGCAAAAGTTTTAACGCCATGTCCGCAAAATAACTATCCTGCCGGGCCAGAGAAATGTAGCATAGGGGAAAGTACGAAGAGAATTTTGGGGGAAATCTTGAGAACAAGGATTCTTATCATTGCCCTTCTGCTTTGCTTCTTTTCGGCTGCTGAAGCTCAGAATAAAATGATTCTCAATACTGCGGATGAACCACCCGAATCCACTGACAGCCTGAATGGGATAAGCGACAGGGTTGTGAAGGAGACGTTCAGGCGCATCGGTGTGGGTCTGCGGATTGTTCGCTTGCCGTCCGAACGGGCGCTTCAAAACGCAAACGAGGGGATTGAAGATGGCAACTATGCAAGAGTTGGAGGACTAATTGGTCAGTTGTATCCCAACCTGATCCAGGTGCCTGAACCGATTACCCAGTTTCAGTTCGTGGCGTTTTCGAAGAAATCCGATTTCCGGCCGGCCGGGTGGGGGAGCCTGCGCCCATTTCATGTCGGCATCGTAACCGGATGGAAGATCCTTGAAAAAAACATTCAACAAACAAAGTCGCTCACAAGAGTAAATAACTCCGAAATTCTATTCAAGATGCTCGAAGCGGAGCGGATTGAGGTGGCTGTCTTTGACCTGCAGCAGGGGTTGTTTATCATTAAGAAGCTGGGTCTAAGTGATATCAAGCCGATCTCGTCGCCTTTATCCATTCAGGACATGTATATTTATCTCCACAAAGAACATCGGGCTATCGTGCCCCGGCTAACCGAAGCCCTCAAGCGGATGAAAAAGGACGGGACCTATCGGAAAATTGTATCCGATTGGCCAAAAATTCCATCGCTTTCCGGCTTTTCATCGTTGTTCTCATAGTCAGTTTGATCGCCGCACTTTTGATAACAGCCGTCAGGGCATGGTTGGATTACAGAAAGGCGATGAGCGATATTGAAAATACCTTTAAGGAAATTAAGATAACCCAGCTACCGGTCATCAGAGAAAATCTGTGGGTCATGGACGAGAAGACCGTCAGGACCGCCATGCAGGGACTCCTGAACATATCCCACCTGCGTCATGTGTTGATAGAAGACAAGGGCCGGGTGATCATGGAAATAGGCAGCATCGAAGCGGGAGATGCCATGCGGGGTGAGTTCCCCCTCACCTATACTTACGGGGGCAAGACGATACGATTGGGAATCCTGAAAGTAGACATCTCGAGAAACGGGGTATTCGAGGAGTTGTGGGGGCATGTGAAGGTGGGGTTATTCTACACGGTAATGATGGTCTTCCTTGTCACCTTTTCCATATACTTCCTGTTCCAGTTTATGTTTACACGCCATCTATCCGACATCGCCGCATATGTGAAACAGATAGGAATCGACGGTCTTGAGAAGGAACTGCTTTTAGAGAAGAAAAAGACTTCTCCCCAGAATCCTGACGAGATTGACCGGATCGTTTCGGCCATCAACTCGATGCGTCTTGGACTGAAAACCACCTTCGATGAGCTGCAGGATGAAATCCAGACCCGCAAGCAGGTCGAGGAAGAAAAGGCTAGAATGGAGGAGCAATACCTTCAGGCACAGAAGGTAGAGGCTGTAGGCCGGCTTGCCGGCGGCGTGGCCCACGATCTGAACAACCTTCTCATCCCCATCCTTGGCTACGGTGAGATGCTTCGGGACAATTTAGCTCCCGACGACGCGCGATTGAAATTCATAGACGGAATCATGGATGCGGGATTTCGGGCCCGGGACCTGGTGAGCCGGCTCCTGGCATTCGGCCGCAAGCAGACCCTGGAGTACAGGACTATTGATCTTAGCAAAGCTGTTGAGGGCTTTGAAAAATTACTCCGGCGCACTATCCGGGAAGACATCGAGATCAAGGTCCTCCTGTCGCCCGATATTCATGGCGTAATGGCGGACCTCGGCCAGATCGAGCAGGTGATCATGAACCTGGCGGTCAACGCTGCTGAAGCCATGCCGGGTGGCGGCACATTGACGATCGAGACCACGCTTGCTGATCTTGACGAAGAATACGCGGCGACTCACCCGGAAGTGGAACCGGGTGAGTACGTCATGCTGGTCGTCAGCGATACGGGATGCGGCATGGATGATGAGGTCCGCAAGCACATCTTCGAGCCGTTCTTCACCACCAAAGGAGAGGGCGGCACGGGCCTGGGGCTGGCCACGGTTCACGGCATTGTCAGGCAGCACGGCGGCAGCATCTGGTTCTACAGCGAACCCTTCAAGGGCACGACCTTCAAGATCTATTTGCCTGTTACCGGAAAAGTCGACGCCGGGGTGGCAACTGTTGAAAAAACGGCCCCCACCGACCTGCACGGCTGGGAGACCATCCTGCTGGTTGAGGACAACGAACATGTTCGTGAGGTCAGTCGTGCCATACTCGAGCAGTTTGGCTACCGTGTTCTTTCCGCCGAAAGCGGAAGCGAGGCGCTTCGGGTTCTGGAGGACCACGAGAGTTCGGTACACCTGCTGCTGACGGACGTGGTCATGCCAGGGATGAACGGCAGGGATCTGTTTACCCAGGCGTCTGCTTTATACCCGGGCTTGAAAGTGCTTTACATGTCCGGCTACACAGAAGACGTTATCACCCATCGCGGTGTGGTGGATGAAGGCATACAGTTCATTCAGAAACCGTTCGCCGTACAGGCCCTGGGCGCCAAAGTCAGGGAGGTGCTGGAAGGAGATAAGACGGAGGCCCCCTTGAACTATTCTGGCCTGTAAAGCCCCGAGTCGGAGTGTATTCCCTTCCACACGAACCAGTAGACCACGATGGGTTCCAGCTCACGAGGTAGGGGACACCGTTGATCTCGTCGTTGACCAGTTCGTGCCAGGACATGATCCGGATAGGGTAGGCCCTGGAGACCCCGTTAATGGTCACTCCCAGCACTCGCTCATCAGGTTTGAGGAGTTTGTCGGACTCCCTGGCGCTCAGGTATTTTGGGTTAAAAAGGGCCGGTATCCCGTCCCTTGGGGGGCCGCCCCCCCGGATTCCCTCGACTGGGATGCTGTGCTTTGAAAAATCCCAGTCGGCCGGGGCTGTCAGTGGAATGAACAGTATGGCGACGAAAATAATCAGGGATTGCCCGAAAGTGTTTCGTTTTGGGAAATTTGCTGACTTCATATTCTTTTCCTCCGTTCGTACCGACAACCTCCCCAAATCAATATTCCCAAAGAAAGTTCATCAAAATCTCACGATACCGGGTCATTATAGAAATACGTAGCTCACTGCATCTAAAGGCAGGATTTAACAGGGACCCGTCTTCGTCACACATTTCGGTTGCTTCGACGTGGCAGGTGGGGGGATACAGGGGATAGGGCAAACATCGTAAGTGAATAAAACCTTAAACCTTCCTCCCCCTTGAGGGGGGAGGACAGAGGTGGGGGTGAATAACATATACCACCCTCCCCCATCCCCTCCCCTCGAGGGAGGGGGGTAATCGTGAAGCGAAGCTACAACAGGCAACACGCGTGAAATCCGGTTTAACATTGACGGACTCGTTTTTGTGCTGATCCTTTTTTTTTATGTTGTAGGATGTAAAGGAATAGTTCATACGATCCGGTTCCGGTCAAATGTAGAGCCTGGAAGGTTGAAGATGATGTCGAATATGCCTGAAAATACCGCGGTGGTAATGGAGGAGAATCGGAGGGTCCGCATGTTCCGGTTCCTCACCGACCTGACCGAACAGCGTCTTTACATTGAACCGATCACCATCCATGAGGCCCTCGGGTTGGTGTCGGGCCTCGGGTATCTTGCGGAACGATTCTTTCCGGGGAGGAAGGGAGTGTTCGATCTGGTGATCAGGCCCCGGCTGGAACGGGTCATCCGGGAACGCTTCGGGCTCGACTCGTTTCGCAGAATACCGGAAAATGGGTGACCGCAAAGATAGAACGGCTTTTTATTTGACCCTTAAGTGCCCATCTGGTAGTTTGAAATGATATGTCGCTTTACGGCTCGAGAGTTCCGCACCATTTGTTCGTTTCTGTGGTAAAATTGAGTATCAATTCCGTTTGTTGGGAAGGTTTTATTTTCTGCAACCATAACAGAAGGAGACGATGATGAAGAGAGGAAGCCTGTTAGTATTAGTGGCCTTGATGGTGACCTTTGGACTTGCGTTCGCTCCGGTTGCACATGCCAAGGCGATTAACAAAATCGTCATTGGGCATGCCGCGACTCTTTCCGGGAAGTACGCCAAGGCAGGTGAGCAGGCGACGGGCGGCGTCCAGGCCATCGTCGACTGGGTCAACACTGTATACGGGGGGGTCACCGTGAACGGAAGAAAGGTGCCCCTGGAGTACCGCAAATACGATTGCGAGTCCAAAAAGGAATCGGTCACCAGCCTCCTGGAAAGGTTGATTACCATAGACAAAGTCAACTTTACCCTGGCCCCCTATACCTCCGGCCTGACATTGGCAGGGGCTCCCATCGCGGAAAAATACGGAATGCTCTACATGGACCATGGAGGAGCAAGCGACAAGATCTTTCGGCAGGGGTTCGAATACATTGTTCAGACAATCGGACCCGGCTCAAAGTATCAGGCAGGCACGCTGGACATGATAAAAAAGATTGATCCAAGCGCCAAGCGGGTCGCCCTGGCGTTTGAGGACTCGGAGTTCGCCAGGTCGGTTATGGACGGCACCGAGGCCTATGCCAAGAAGCTCGGTTTCGACGTGATCTTCAAACGGACATATCCCAAGGGCGTTACGGATCTTACGCCGCTTCTGTCGGACCTCAAGGCCGCCAAGGCTGAGATAGTTCTGGGCGGCGGACACTTCCAGGATGGCCAGCTGTTTACCAGGCAGATGGCTGATCTTGGCATCAACGTCAAAGCCCTTTCCCTCGTAGTTGCCGTGACCCTTCCCGCGTTTTACGATGCATTAAAGGAGGATGCCGAAGGGGTCATGGGGCCATCCCACTGGGATTATGGCGTGACCTTTTCCAAGGAGGGCGCCAAAAAGAAAGGCATCACCTGGATCGGCCCCGGCCAGGATGAATTCGTAAGCCTGTTTCAGAAGGCCATAGGCAGGAAAATCATCCCGGACTACCACGCTGCTGAGGCCGGTGCCTCCGTTCTGGCCCTGGTCCTGGGGGTCGAGAAGGCCAACTCGGTTAATTCCGACGCGGTCCGCGCCGCCTTGGGAAAGTTACATTTTATGTCTTTCTACGGTAACTGGAAGATAGATAGTACCGGCAAGCAGGTCGGTCATTCCATGGTGGCTATTCAGTGGCAGAATGGGAAGCGTGTAATCGTCTGGCCCGAGTCCGCGAAGACGGGAAACGTCGAGTACCCGAAGCCCGATTTCAAATAGCAGTTTTTCCACCGATCCGACCTTGGGACGGGCCGGTATCAGGTGATATATGGTCGTGACAGACGCCCTTTGAATAAAGTAGTATACGGCTTCTCTCTGAAAATTATCTCAGGGAGAAGCCGTTTTTCTGTGACTGAGCCTATTAATATTCGCACAATGGATTCCTGAGGCAAGAAAGGGTGGGAATACTCAAGTGATTTTGGAACAGCTCGCAGGCAACCTCCTCCAGGGACTGGTTCTAGGCGCAGTATATGGGGTGGCCACCATGGGCCTGAGCCTTATCTTCGGAGTTCTGAAGGTGGTCAATGTCGGACACGGCGCCTTTATCATGGTCGGCGCCTATACCGCGCTGATCCTCTTCAGCTCATTTGGCATATCTCCTATTTTCTCCGTCTTTGTTGCCTTTCTGGTGGGGCTGCTTCTCGGATTTGTCATCTACATCACCACGATCAACAAGCTGTTGAAGGCGCCGGAACTGTCCACGCTGCTCGCGACCTTTTCCTTCGGGGTGATCCTGGAGGAAGTTGTCAAACAGATCTTCACCTCCGAGTCCAGGGGCTTCAGTTGGACGCTGGGAAAGTTGGATGTCGGTTTTACCGTCCTGCCCTATTCCAAGATCCTCGCTTTCGCCGGTAGTATCATTGTCGCCATTCTTCTTTATCTCTGGTTCAATAAGACCCGGGCCGGCACAGCCATGAGAAGCGTGGTGGAAGATGATCGCGGAGCGATGGTGTGCGGGGTCAACGTGGCCTGGCAGTATACCCTGAGTTTCTCTCTCGGTATCGGGATCACCGTCATGAGCGGCGCTCTTCTAACCATGTTCATTCCTGTTGGCATCAATCCGTACATGGGCGGGAGCTATACCCTCAAGGCCTTTGTTATCGCGGTCCTGGGCGGCCTGTCTTCCCCGTACGGGGCATTTTTCGGCGGGCTCATATTCGGTCTGGTGGAAAACGGTTCATATACGCTCTTCGCGAGCATTCCCTGGCTCGAACCGTTTGCCATGACACGGTTCTTATCCTTTGTGGTCCTCCTGGTCATTCTTCTGATCAAACCAACAGGCCTGTTCGGGCGGAAAAATGCATAGGGCTCGTAAATATCTCCCCATTCTTCCCGTTCTCCTTGGCTATGCCGTTCTCCTGATTGTCGGCCTGCTCTCGCCCGGGCATTGGCAGCTGATCTCCCAGCTTGCCTTCTACTGCGCTCTGGGGCAGGCCTTCAACCTTTTCATGGGGATGACCGGATATGTAGATTTCGGATATGTCGCTTTTCTCGGGGTGGGAACCTATGGAATGGCGGTGACCATTCAAAACTTTTACGACAAGGGGCTCGGTTTTGGCCTGATCATCCTCGGGTTGTTGATGGCAGTCCTTTTTTCCGCAATTTTATCTCTGGCGGTTGGCGCCGTCGCCCTCCGGCTCAGGGGCGCATACTTCGCTATCGCAACCATAGGCGTGAACGAGGGCTTTCGATACCTTATCGAGGGGGCCAGGATCTGGAATGGGGCGGATGGCATTATCTTTACCAGAAACATGAAAGCAGCCTTCGGCAAACAGACCGCCAGCGCCATTTCCACCTTCTGGGTTGACATTATGGTCTTCGGTGTGGCCGCCATGGCTGCTGTCATGACCATTATCTATCTCAGGAACAAGGTCGGATACGCGCTTACCGCGGTCAGGGAGGATGAGGACGCTGCGAAGGCTATGGGGGTCAACGTGACCAAGTACAAGATTACCGCGTTCATGACCAGCGCTGTTCTCGCCGGATTGCTCGGCGCCACCGCATGGGCCGTGAAGCTGAGCTACGTGTATCCAGAGGATGTTTTCGAGATCCACTACACGGTGGAGGCGATAATTATTGTCATGCTGGGGGGGGCGGGCACATTGCTGGGCCCTATAATCGGGGGGCTGATATACGGGCTTTCCAAATATTATCTGGCTATTGCAATGCCCGGTTTCCAGCTCCTCATTTTTGCTCCTCTAATCCTTCTTATTATTGTTCTTTTCCCGGAGGGAACTGTGGGGGTTGTCAAACGGAAGCTTGCGGGAACGCCGCTGGAAAAGTTTATCATTTGAGGTGAATAATGCCGCTGCTTGAACTTAAGAACGTCACCAAGCGCTTCGGCGGCCTCGTCGCTGTGGACGATGTCAGTCTGGAAATCCGGAAGGGCGAAATGATGGCCCTGGTGGGGCCAAACGGTGCAGGGAAGACCACGCTGTTTAATCTCATCAATGGCATGTTCCCTGTAGATGAAGGGCACATAATTTTTGATGGCCTGGATGTCACCGCATTTCCGGCCTACAGGAGAGCCCACCTCGGAATCGGCAGGACGTTCCAGATCCCCAGGCCCTTTTCCTCAGCTACCGTTCAGGAAAATATCGCAATCGGGGCAATGTTTGGCGCAGGCGGCAGGGAAATTAACGCAGACAAAGCCATGGAAATGGCGGATCGCTACATCGACCTCATTGGTTTAAAGGCCCACCGTGACAAGCCGGCGGGAGGCCTCACACCCACAGAGAAGAAACTGGTGGAGATCGCCCGGGCACTTGCCATGAAGCCGAAACTGCTGCTTATGGACGAATCCATGGCCGGGATGAACTCGAAAGATATTGATGAGATGGTCTCTTTTATCAAGATGATCCGGGAAACAGAGAACATCTCCATTATTGCCATGGTGGAGCATATCATGCGTGCAGTGGCCGGTCTGGCCGAAAGGGTCCTGGTAATGCACCAGGGCGCAAAACTCGTTGACGAACCGACAAGGGAAGCCCTGAGCGACCCCAGGGTCATCGAGGTCTACCTTGGCCACCCACCGGAGGGCGCCGATGCTTAAGGTCGAAAAGCTGGAGTCCGGTTACGGCTCCATGCAGGTTCTGTGGGGGCCTGATCTCGAGGTGAAAAAAGGGACTATCACATCCCTTCTCGGTCCCAATGGCGCCGGCAAATCCACCCTTCTCTGGACCATTTTCGGGGATGTGAATGTCCGGGCCGGCAAAATCCATTTTGATGGGCATGACGTTACAAACACGCCTCCTCACAAGAAGGTCGACCTTGGCTTGACCCTGGTCCCGGAAGGCAAACACCTCTTCACAGATATGACCGTTTACGAAAACCTGATTATGGGGGCATATCGTAAAGAGGCCCAGAGCCACAAGAGTGAAACCCTGGAACTTGTGTACTCCATCTTCCCCATCCTCCAGGAGAGGGGAGAGCAGAAGGCAGGCTCCCTTTCCGGAGGGCAGCAGCAGATGGTTACCGTCGGGCGTGCCCTCATGACCCACCCCAGGATGATAATGCTCGACGAGCCGAGCCAGGGCCTTGCCCCAAAACTGGTGCAGGAAATGTTCGAGGCCATCGAGAAGCTCAAGAATGAGGTGGGCCTTACCATCCTTCTTGTGGAGCAGAATGCCGCTGCGTCCCTTGACACCGCGGACTACGTCTACATCATGCACGAGGGTGTCATAAAAGCCGAGGGATCCCCCGAAGAGATAAAAAAATCGGATAAGATTCGGGAGGCCTATCTGGGGATCTGATTTTCCATTCGGAAAATAGCAGGTGCCAAATCACAGGTTGACACATCTACCCATTGTCTCTAATCTCGCTTAATTCACCATGCAACTTCCTTCAATGAGATCTCACTTATATCACACCGCCGGGGCGGTGTTTTCGTAAATCTATAGCGAAGCAGGCTTTAAGCTATAGGCTGTAGGATATAGGCTATAGGCTGTAGGAAATGGAGAGTTTGAGGTTTAAATCCAGATCCCAGAACCTGGACCTGGACCTTGCTTCCAGGAATCTGGAACTTGAAGAGCAAATATACCGAAAATTACCCATTTTTTCAATGATCCGGAATAAGGAGAAGTTCTATGCTTAAAGACAGAGTTGAGATGGGTCTGACTTTTGATGATGTCCTCCTGCTCCCTGCTGAATCCTCTGTATTGCCATCCGACGTCAGTCTCGAAAGCAGACTGACGAAAAAAATCTCCCTCGGCATCCCCCTCCTGAGCGCCGCCATGGATACGGTTACGGAGTCCAGAACCGCCATCGCAATGGCACAGGAAGGCGGAATCGGCATAATTCACAAAAATATGGATGTCGAATCCCAGGCTGGGGAGGTTGACAAGGTCAAGAAGTCTGAAAGCGGGATGATCGTTGACCCCATAACCATGCATCCGGACCAGAAGATATTCGAGGCCCAGGACCTGATGAAACAGTACAGGATTTCAGGCCTGCCCATTACCGAGGACGGCAGCAAAAACGGAAAGCTGGTCGGGATATTAACCAACAGGGACCTGCGGTTTGAAACCCGCTTCGAAAAGAAGGTTTCTGAGGTAATGACGAAGAAAAACCTTGTGACGGTCGGGGAAGGGATCACGCTGGAGGAGGCAAAGAGCGTTCTTCACAAGCACCGTATTGAAAAGCTCCTGGTGGTCGATGCGGAGTATCATCTGATGGGACTCATCACCATCAAGGATATCGAGAAATCCAGGAAATATCCCAACGCCTGCAAGGATGTATTGGGGCGCCTTCGCGTAGGGGCGGCCATCGGGGTGGGTGCTGATCTGGAGGAGCGCGCCCCGGCCCTCATTGCGGCCGGGATAGATATTCTGGTTATCGACACCGCCCACGGCCACTCGAGAGGGGTCGTCGAGGCCGTTACTATAGTCAGAAAGGAGTTTCCCGACCTTCAGCTGGTCGCCGGGAACGTCGCGTCAGCCGAGGCAACCAGCGCCTTGATCAAGGCAGGAGTTGACGCGGTCAAGGTTGGGGTGGGGCCCGGCTCCATCTGTACCACCAGGATAATTTCGGGGGTGGGCGTTCCACAGATCACAGCCATCAACGAGTGTGCCGGGGCGGCCGCCGGAAGCGGGGTCACAATTATCGCTGACGGGGGGATCAAGTTCAGCGGGGATGTCGTCAAGGCTATCGCCGCAGGAGCCAATTCCGTCATGATCGGCAGTCTCTTTGCCGGAACCGACGAAAGCCCCGGGGAATTGGTCCTCTTTCAGGGGCGTTCATACAAGGTATACAGAGGAATGGGGTCCATCGAAGCGATGAAAAGCGGCAGCAAGGACAGATATTTCCAGACTGCCATTGAGGCGGAGGGCAAACTGGTGCCGGAGGGGATCGAGGGGCGTGTTCCGCACAGAGGCCCTCTTTCAGCAACCGTTTATCAACTGGTTGGGGGGTTGAGGTCCGGGATGGGGTATACCGGATGCCGGAACCTCGATGAGTTGAGGACGAAGGCCAGCTTCGTCAGGATCACCCCCGCCGGGCTCAAGGAAAGTCACGTCCACGATGTCATTATCACCAAGGAGGCCCCCAACTACTGGTTAGAATAGGCAATAGGCCATGGGCTATAGGCAAGGGGCGATAGGGAAGAGCAGTACTGGGGTATGGGGGTATCGAAGTAACGAAGTGTCGAAGTATAGAGGTGATGCCCAAGGTCCAAGGTCCAACGTCCAACGGGAAAAAAGACACAGAAAAAAGCGAAGTCATCGCGCCCAGAGCCTTGCTATCCTTGGGCGTTGGACTTGGGACATTGGATTATCCCTGCGCCCTCTGGACTCAAACACTGCCGGGTGAATGAATATGGACCTGCACGAAGAAAAAATACTGATCCTCGATTTCGGAAGCCAGACCACCCAGCTTATCGCGCGAAGGGTCCGTGAACTTAAGGTCTATTGTGAGATCCTGCCGTGTACTGCCGGTATGGAGAGGATCCGGGACTTCGAGCCAGGGGGCATTATTCTCTCCGGTGGACCTTCCAGCGTTCTGGACGATGGCGCCCCCCTGGTTCCCGTGGAGCTGTTCGACCTGGATGTCCCGTTCCTGGGAATCTGCTACGGCATGCAGCTCATCACACACCTCCTGGGTGGAAAGGTCGGTAAGTCCCATAATCGCGAATATGGCCCCGCTCAGCTCCGGGTTGATGACAGCGGGGACCTGTTCGCGGGTTTTAAGACTGACGCCGATAATCGTATCAAGGTCTGGATGAGTCACGGTGACAGGATCGAGTCGGCTCCCCCGGGTTTCCTACCCATCGCACACACTGAAAATTCCCCCGTGGCCGCCATGAAACACCAAAGTTCCAGAATCTTTGCGGTCCAGTTTCATCCTGAAGTCGTTCACACCCCCCGGGGGAAAGATATACTTGAGAATTTTTTGTTCCGGATCTGCGGTCTTCGGCCCCTGTGGACCGCCCATTCCTACATCGAAAGTACTGTGGATCAGATTAAAAGGGAGGTGGGAGAACATGGAAGGGTTCTCTGCGCCCTTTCCGGGGGGGTGGATTCCTCTGTTGTGGCTGTCCTGGTTCACAGGGCCATCGGCAACCGGCTGACCTGCGTTTTTGTTGATAACGGCCTTCTTCGGAAGGATGAGGTCGAGGGGGTCCGGTCGGTTTTCTCAGATCATCTTCACATCCCCCTCGTTGTTCTCAATGCCGGACAACACTTTCTGGAGAAACTTTCCGGTGTTAATGATCCAGAGAAAAAACGAAAGATCATCGGGAACGAGTTTATCCAACTTTTTGAGACGGAAGCCGCGAAGATCGGAAACGTACAATACCTGGCCCAGGGGACCCTGTATCCTGATGTCATCGAAAGCGTTTCATTCAAGGGGCCTTCGGCCACCATCAAAAGCCATCACAATGTCGGCGGGCTCCCTGATGTGATGAACCTCAAGTTGATCGAACCCCTCCGTGAGCTTTTCAAGGATGAGGTGCGTGAGGTCGGGAGGGAGCTTGAGGTTCCTGATGTGATCCTCAAAAGGCACCCATTCCCGGGTCCAGGTCTGGCGATCAGGATTGTCGGCGAGGTTACCGAGGAGCGGTTGTTCATCCTCAGGGAGGCAGACGCTGTCGTCAGGGAGGAGATCCTCGTTTCAGGCCTGCACGATTCCATCTGGCAGACTCTCGCCGTTCTCCTTCCAATCAAAACGGTTGGCGTAATGGGTGATGAGAGAACCTATGAGAACGTTCTCGCCGTAAGGGCAGTTTCCAGCCTTGACGGCATGACAGCGGACTGGGTGCACCTTCCCTACGATCTCCTGGGCCGGATTTCCAACAGGATCATTAACGAGGTCCGGGGGGTGAACCGGGTAGTCTACGACATAAGTTCCAAACCTCCCGCCACCATTGAGTGGGAATAATCGGCGGTAATCATGAAACGGGTTGATTTCGTACACCTTCACGTTCACACCTCCTTCAGTCTTCTGGACGGCGCCTGCCGGGTTTCTGACCTGACGAAGCTTGCGGCAAAAATGCGCTTTCCCGCCCTGGCCATCACGGACCACGGAGGGATGTTCGGTGTTATCGACTTTTACCAGAGCGCATTGGCCGCAGGAATAAAACCCATTATCGGCAGTGAATTCTATGTGGCGCCTGGCAGCAGAATGGACAAGAAACCGGCCGCCGACGGCGATAACTATTATCACGTCGTACTTCTGGCCCGAAACCTGGTCGGATACCACAACCTTCTCAAGCTGTCCTCCTCAGGCTTCAGAGAGGGGTTTTACTATAAACCCCGCATTGACAGGGAGATACTCAGCGAACACAGTGAGGGCCTTATCGCACTCTCCGCATGCCTCAAGGGGGAGGTTGCCAGGCGCATCGTCATGGGCAGGGAGAAGGAAGCCGTGGAAACCGCCGCATGGTACCGGGATGTATTCGGTGACGCCTATTATCTGGAGATAATGCGGAACGGGCTCGAGGAGCAGGCTCGGGCCAACGAGGGGCTGGCAAGAATTTCAGCGGATCTTGGGATATCCATGGTAGCCACCAACGATATTCATTATCTCCAGAAAGAGGACCGGCGCATGCACGATGTTCTCCTCTGCATCCAGACGGGAAAGACTGTCAATGCAGAGGACAGGATGCGCATGGATGCCCACGAACTGTATCTGAAATCCGCTGACGAGATGGGTGTCCTCTATCGAGACCTTCCTGAGGCCCTCGCCAACACCCTTGAAGTGGCGGAACGGTGCAACCTTGAGATTCCTCTGCACAAGATCCAGATGCCGCTATTCCCGGTGCCCGAGGACCGGACCCCCCAGTCCTTTCTCGCCGATACCGTCAGGTCAGGTTTTGAGCGGCGCATGGAGAGTATTCTGGACATGGCCCCGGCTGAGGAGAAGGAGGCAATCCTTGAACGCTATCAGACGAGACTCGGGAAGGAAATCGAAACCATTTCCGCCATGGGTTTTTCCGGATATTTCCTTATCGTCTGGGATTTTATCAGATTCGCAAAAGAAAAAGGTGTGCCTGTGGGACCGGGCCGCGGGTCGGCAGCCGGTTCCCTTGTTGCATATTCACTTGGTATTACCGACATAGATCCGCTGCGTTACGGCCTTCTCTTCGAGAGGTTTCTTAACCCCGAGCGGGTCAGTATGCCGGATATTGATGTCGATTTCTGCATGGACCGGCGGGACGAGGTCATACGGTACGTTACCGAGAAATACGGAGAGGACAGGGTAGCACAGATTATCACCTTCGGCACCATGGCGGCAAGGGGGGCCATCCGGGACGTTGGGAGGGCGCTGGACATCAGCTACGCCGAGGTCGACCGGATTGCCAAGATGATCCCGGATATCCTCAAAATTACTATCAGCCAGGCAATCGAACAGGAGCCCCAGCTCCGTGAAATCATGAAGAAGGACAAGAAAATCGCCGACCTGCTTGAGCTGGCCCAGAAGATAGAGGGGCTTCATCGCCATGCATCCACCCACGCGGCAGGCGTTGTCATCAGTCAGGACAGGCTGGATGAGCACGTTCCGCTATACAGGGGAACGAAGGGCGAGGCGATTACCCAGTTTACCATGAAGAATCTGGAGGAAATTGGATTGGTCAAGTTCGATTTCCTCGGCCTCAGGACCCTTACTCTCCTTGACCACGCACTGAAGCTTCTCAATCGCAGGCTCGAACGCGAGGGCAGTTCCACTCTGGCCTTCGAAGATCTGAGCCTTGAGGACCCCCTGACCTATGAGCTTTTGTCATCGGCCAATACGGATGGGGTGTTTCAGCTCGAAAGCTCCGGGATGAAGGACCTCCTTAACAAGATGAAGCCAGGGACCTTCGAGGATCTTGTTGCCCTGGTTGCTCTTTACCGTCCCGGGCCTCTGGGAAGCGGGATGGTCACCGATTTCATCAACCGAAAAAGAGGACGGCAGTCCATAACCTACGAAGTGCCCGGGTTGAAGGAGATTCTTGAGGAAACTTACGGCGTTATAGTTTATCAGGAGCAGGTGATGCAGATCGCCAGCGCTCTGGCCGGATATTCCCTTGGCGAAGCCGATATCCTGAGGCGCGCCATGGGCAAGAAAAAACATGAGGAGATGGAGCAGCAGAGGACCCGTTTTCAGGAAGGATGCAAAAAAGAGGGTATCTCGTCCGTCAAGGCAAACAGGATATTCGATACCATGGAATATTTTGCCGGATATGGATTCAACAAGTCGCACAGTGCAGCCTATGCCCTCATCTCCTTCCGTACGGCCTATGTCAAGGCTCATTACCCAATGGAGTTCATGGCCGCACTCCTCACAAGTGAGATGGACAACACGGATAAGGTGACTCAGCATATCGGTGTCTGCAAGGAGATGGGGATCATCCTTCTCCCTCCTGATATCAATGAATCGGAGATCCCGTTTACCGTTACCGAAGACGGGATTCGGTTCGGGCTGGGCGCCGTCAAAAACGTGGGGGTAGCCGCTCTGGAGGAGATTCTGGGGCAAAGGGACCAGGCTGGAGAGTTTTTTTCTCTTGAGGATTTTTGCGGCCGTGTCGATCTTCGCAAAGTTAACAGAAGAGTGATTGAAAGCCTGATCAAGTCCGGGGCTTTTGATGGGTTTTCAGGCCACAGGGCCCGTAACATCGCGGGCCTCGATCAGGCGCTTGAGAGAGGTCAAAAGGAGCAGAGAGACAGGATTAATGGGCAGATCAACATGTTCGGCGGGGCGAAAGGGATCGACGATGGGCTGTCCCTGCCGGATGTCGAACCATGGACCGAACATCTCAGGCTTACCTTTGAAAAGGAGAGTCTGGGGTTCTACATTTCCGGACACCCCCTTGAAAAATATACCCGGGAGCTCGAACGGTATGTTACATCTGACCTTGGCAAACTCGGTGAACTGGGCGATGGTCAGGAGGTAAGGGTCGCGGGAGTCAAACAGAGCATCAAGGAGATCAACACTAAAAAAGGTGATAGAATGGCGTTCCTGACCCTCGAGGACCTTCACGGCAGCGCTGAACTGGTGATATTTTCGGATGTTTTCAAGAAATATTCGTCCATCATCGCATCCGATAAACCGATGCTGGTTGAAGGAGTCACCGATTCAGACGGGGAAAAACCCAAGATAATGGTTCAGAAGATGAGCCTTCTTGAGGACTACAGAGAAAAGGTGACGCGGGTCGTCCAGATCAACCTGACTACCCTGGGACTTACCCGTGAGGACTTATCCTCGCTGAAAGCCGTTCTCACCAGGCATTCCGGACAATGCAAACTCAAGCTGAAACTGGCCATCCCGACCAAGGGCGAGGCAGTCATAAGCGCCGAGGATTCCCTCCGTGTGGGTTCATCGGATCGGATGGTTCGAGAGGTGGAAGAACTTCTCGGAAGTGGAACAGTGACATTCGAGTGAAACGGGATTGAAAGGAAAGACCATGGTTGAATTCTATCTGGATTTTGAAAAGCCGATCGTGGAGATGGAAAAACGCATCGAGGAACTTCGCCACATGGAAACGGGGGAGTCCGGACTTGATCTGACCGACGATGTCCAGAGGCTCGAAAAGAAACTGGACAAGCTAAGGAGCGAACTCTATAAAAAGCTGGACAGGTGGCAGCGAACTCTCCTTGCCAGGCACCCGATGAGGCCTTACACCCTCGATTTCATTGAATTATTAACTAAAAATTTTATCGAACTGCATGGAGATCGTGTTTTTGGTGACGACCCATCCATCGTTGGCGGAATTGGCCGTTTTTTTGAAAAACCCCTGATGGTAATCGGGCATCAAAAGGGAAGAAACACCAAGCAGAAGGTCATGCGAAACTTCGGCATGTCCCACCCGGAGGGATACCGAAAGGCCCTGCGCCTGATGAAGATGGCTGAGCGTTTCAGGATTCCCATCCTGACCCTTGTGGACACCCCGGGGGCATTCCCGGGCATCCAGGCAGAGGAAAGAGGCCAGGCTGAGGCCATCGCCCGGAATCTCATAGAGATGTCCGATCTTACCGTTCCGATCATTACCGTGATAACGGGTGAAGGAGGAAGTGGAGGCGCGCTCGCGTTAGCTGTGGCCAACAGGGTTCTCATGATGGAGAACAGCACCTATTCAGTTATCTCACCGGAGGGCTGCGCCGCCATTCTCTGGAAGAACCAGGCTTTTTCCAAAGATGCCGCCGAAGCCATGAAGCTCACTGCCCAGGACAGTCTCTCCAACGGGATAATCGATGAAATTGTGTCCGAACCCCTGGGCGGCGCTCACAGGAATTACGCCGCTGCGGCAGACGTACTCGGAGGCTACATTAAAAGGCACCTTGATGAACTTTCTGAACTGGGACCCGCTGAGCTGGTTGAGGATCGTTGGGCCAGGTTCCGCAAAATCGGGGTCTACAGAGAGTCATAGCCAATGGCTTCGCATCTGAATATTTCCTATCTGGGCCCTCAGGCCACTTTTACACACCAGGCGGCGTGGCGTGCGTTCGGCGAGGGAGCAGGATATATCCCCGCAGAGACTATCGACGACGTCTTTACTGCGGTCCAGGTGGGCGAAGCCCATCGGGGAGTGGTGCCTGTTGAGAACTCCAATGAGGGTGTGGTTACCTCCACCATGGATCTTCTTGTGGACTCCACACTTGTCATCACCGGCGAGGTCATATTGCCCGTCCGTCTGATGCTCCTGTCACGGGAAAACGATCTTCGGGAAATTCTCACGGTCTACTCCCATCCGCAGGCATTTGCCCAATGCCGGCGCTGGCTGCATGAAAACCTCAGGGGCTCGGCATTTATAGACACCAGGAGCACCGCTGAGGCGGCGTCCCTCTGTCTTTCCAGGGATGGGACTGCTGCTGTGGCCGGTGCGATGGCATCGCAGCTTTACGAAATTCCAACCCTTGTGGAGAATATAGGCGACTGGGAAGAGAACCTCACGCGGTTCCTTGTGTTTTCCACCCATCCGGCTGCGCCATCCGGGAACGATAAGACCTCGCTGGTTTTCTCCATCAAGGACAAGGTCGGGGCCCTCTATGAGATCCTCAAACCTTTCGGCGAAACGGGGATCAACCTGACGAAAATCGAGTCGCGACCCTCAAAAAAGAAGGCATGGGACTATGTTTTTTTCATCGATCTCGAGGGACACAAGGATGATCCGGCGGTGCGTGATGCTTTACGAAGCCTTGACAAAATGTGTATGTTTATGAAGGTGTTGGGATCTTATCCTAAAGGAAAGGTTGAAGATGAATGACCCGTGGAACCCAGTGCCTGGAACCTGGTGCCTGGTAGTGCTTGGTACCTAACCTTAGGAACCAGGAACCTTGCACCTCGTTTTATCAGATATGGGACTTTCGAATATGAAACAGTATAAATACAGACCCGCATACCGATCGGTAGAGGACCTGCTTCCCTACCACACAGGAAAACCCATTGAGGAGCTTTCGAGGGAGTTGGGCCTGGAGAGGATCATCAAGCTGGCATCCAACGAGAACCCCATGGGGATGTCTCCCTTCGCTATGGCGGCGGCCCGGGAGGCATTGAGCAGCCTCAATCGTTATCCCGACGGAGTCGCCTACAACCTGAAAGGACTGTTGGCCGAAAGACACGGTGTACCCGGAAATATGATTGTTCTGGGGAACGGGTCAAACGACATTCTCGAACTTCTTGTCCAGCTGCTCGTTTGCGAAGGTGATGAAACCGTGTACGGTTGGCCGGCATTCATCGTCTACCGGCTCTGTACTCTGGCACACGGGGGCAGAGGTGTGGAGGTGCCTCTCGATGGCGCCATGGTCCATGATCTTGACGCCATGGCTGAGGCGGTTACCCCCAACACCCGTATCGTCTTTATCGCCAACCCCAACAACCCCACCGGTTCCTACGTAACCGGGCCCGAGATTGAGATTTTTCTCGACGCATTGCCGGAAAATGTGGTTCCGGTATTAGACGAGGCCTATTTCGAATATGCCGCGGATCGGCCTGGCTATCCCGACGGAATTGAACTTCTCAAGCAGGGCAGGTCATTGGTTGTAACGAGGACCTTCTCCAAGGCTTACGGCCTGGCGGGCCTCAGGGTTGGATATGCCGTCATGCCCGAGAAACTTGCGGAGCTTCTGAACAGGATTCGCCAGCCCTTCAACGTCAACAGCGTTGGGCAGGCGGCAGCGACGGCGGCCCTTGAGGACGAGAAATTTATACGGGAAACCGTCAGATTGAACAGGACTGAGATGGAGGCCCTTTCGGATGGTGTCGGTTCCCTTGGACTGGAAATGACGCCTTCGGCCGGCAACTTCATGCTCATCGACCTCATGGGCGCAAAGGGCGAGACCGTCTATCAGGCATTGCTGGAGAAGGGCGTAATCGTCCGCCCCATGACGGGTTACGGTCTTCCCGGGCACCTTCGAGTGACAATCGGCAACCCTGATGAAAACAGGTATTTTCTGGAGAAACTCACCGAAATAATATTAAGAAATGAGGCCTGAAAAATGATTATCGTACTTAAACCCGGATCAACACAGGCAGACATAGATTATGTCGAGCAGAAGCTGAAGGAAAAAGGATTGAAGGTTCATCTCTCCATGGGTGAGGAGAGGACCATTATCGGCGCAATCGGCGACGAAAGAATCCTCAGGGAGGCCTCCCTGGCCGCCTATCCGGCCGTTGAAAAGATCCTCCCCATTCTCAAACCGTTCAAGCTGGCCAGCCGTGATTTTCAGAATGAAAATTCCGTGATCCGGGTCCGTGGGGTCGCCGTGGGAGGCAAGAAGATTCAGATCATGGCGGGGCCATGCAGTGTTGAGGACCGTGACGGGCTGTTGACGGTGGCCAGGGCCGTTAAAGAGGCCGGCGGCACCTTCCTCAGGGGCGGCGCTTTCAAACCCCGCTCGTCGCCCTATTCATTCCAGGGTCTGGGAGAGGAGGGGCTCAAGTATCTCGCAGAGGCGAGCAGGGAGACCGGGCTGGCTGTCGTTACGGAGCTCATGGATCCCCGTGACGCCGACCTGGTTTACCGCTACGCGGATCTTATCCAGATCGGCGCCAGAAATATGTCGAACTTCTCCCTTCTCAAGGAGGTAGGCAAGTTTGACAAACCCGTACTTCTGAAGAGGGGGCTCTCGGCCACCGTGAAAGAGTTTCTCATGTCCGCCGAATATATTCTGGACCAGGGAAACATGGACGTAATCCTCTGCGAGAGAGGAGTGCGGACCTTCGAAACCGAGACCAGGAATACCCTTGATCTTTCCGCTGTGCCGCTCGTCAAATCCATGAGCCATCTGCCCATTATCGTGGATCCCAGCCATGCCGTGGGCAGGACGGATCTTGTGCCCCCCATGTCGTTGGCCGCGGTGGCTGCCGGTGCGGACGGGCTTATTATAGAGGTCCATCAGAACCCGGAAGAGGCGCTTTGCGATGGTACCCAATCCCTCAGACTGACGGAATTTGCCGATCTCATGGTGAGGATGGGGGAAATTGCGAGGGTAGTGGGCAGGGAAATTTGAAGGGGCGCTCCGACGATATCCGGTTCGACCGGATTTACCTGCTGGGAACCGGCCTGATCGGCGGTTCGCTGGCGCTCGATCTGCGCGCCAACGGCCTGGCCGGGACAATAGTCGGCAGCGATAGTGATCCGCGTTCACTCCGGATGGCCATCGATATGGGGATCCTGGACGAACACCTTCAGCCAACCCGGGAAAATTTCCGTATGTGCGATCTGGTTATCCTCGCCATCCCGGTCCTGAACCTCGTGGAGGTCCTTGGAGAAGGTTTCGATGCTGGCACGCTGGTTACCGATGTGGGGAGCGTGAAGACCCCCCTTGTCAAGGCCTATCTGAAGTCGAAAGAGCGCGGTGCGGACTATGGCTTCGTTCCTGCGCATCCCATTGCCGGGGATGAAAGATCGGGCCCTGATGCTGCCCGGCAGGGGCTGTTTCGCGGGGCGCGAACGATAATTACACCCGTTGTGGAGAACGATCCTGATATCGTCCCCGTGTCGGCGATGTGGAGGGGAGTGGGCGCCAGGGTGGAAATTATGGATCCGGAATACCACGATTCCGTCTTTGCCTGGGTCAGTCACCTTCCTCACATGGCGGCCTACGGCATCGTTGACGCTGTCCTGGAGAAGGACCGCTCCTGGGTTTCCTTCTCCGGCGGCGGACTGAGAGACTTTACACGGGTGGCTGCAAGCAGTCCCAGGATGTGGGCGGATATCGCGGTGGCAAACAGGAGCCTTCTCCTGGAGGCGCTGAGCGGATTTCGGGCGAGCATCGACAAAATCTACAAAGCTGTCGAATCCGGCGATCACGACAGGCTGGAGGATACTTTTCGTCGTATAGCCGCTGCCAGGAGGGAGATGAAGTGAGATGGGTCATATCTCCGTCCGGGCCTCTATCTGGCGAAATCCATGTCCCGGGGGATAAATCCGTCACCCACAGGGCCTATATTCTGGGCGCCGTTTCCGTCGGGGAAACCGTTGTTTCAGGGTTCCTGAGAGCGGAAGATACCGACAATACTCTCGACGCGATCCGATCCCTTGGCGTGGATGTCAAATCCGACGGAGATGTGGTACTCATCCGCGGCCGCGGGCCGAACGGTCTTTCGGAACCGGACAACGTACTTGACCTGGGGAATTCCGGCACCGGCGTCAGACTCCTGGCCGGCCTCCTGGCCGGATGCCCGTTCCTGTCCGTGTTGACAGGGGATTCCTCTCTACGACGGCGCCCCATGGGACGCATCACAGACCCGCTAAGGAAAATGGGGGCCGTCATCGACGGGCGGGATGGGGGACGGCTTCTGCCGCTGGTAATTCGCGGCGGCAGCCTGAAGGGGGTTGAAACCGTATCCCCGGTTTCAAGCGCCCAGGTTAAAACATGCGTTCTTCTTGCGGGTCTTCAGGCCGGTGGAACGACAATTTTCAGGGAGCCTGTCCTCAGCCGGGATCATACCGGAAGGATGCTCAAGAGCATGGGGGTGGATCTCTTCACCGAGGACTTAGCCAGCGGGGGAAGCTCCACCATTATGCAGGGGGGACAGAGCCTCTCCCCATGCGAAATAGCCGTTCCCGGGGATATCTCGTCCGCTGCATTTTTTCTCGTAGCCGGGGCCATAATCAGCGGTTCTGACATCACGATCAGGAACGTCGGAGTCAACCCGACCCGGACCGGAATTGTCCGTCTGTTAAGCGCAATGGGAGCCGACGTGGAAATCGATGACCGTCCCTGGGAAGTTGAACCGGTGGCGGATATCAGGGTTCGCGGGACAGCGCGTCTGAAGGGGTTCAAGGTCCCGATTGAGTGGGTCCCCAGTATTATAGATGAACTCCCCCTGGTTGCGGTAGCGGCTGCCGCCGCCGATGGGGTTACCGAGATCCGGGGCGCCGGGGAATTGAGGTTCAAGGAATCCGACAGGATCACCGGCACGGTGAGAATGCTTCAGCAGACCGGGGTAAAGGCCCGGGAACTTGATGACGGCTTTATCGTCGAGGGAGGTGGGGCAATCAGGGGAGCTGATTTTGTCAGTGGTGGAGATCACCGCATTGCCATGGCATCCGCTATCCTTGCCCTCCTCGCGGGAGAAGCGAGCAGGGTTTCCGACATCCAATGCGTCGCTACTTCTTTTGGAAGCTTTCCCGACGTACTCAATGCCCTCTCTTCCGGATCACTGGTCTCTGAACCTTCGGCGGAACGAGGTAATTTCCCGGCATTGAGCGGGGTCGACTGAGGTGAAGCAGATTGTCGCCATTGATGGACCGTCCGGAGCGGGGAAGAGCACCGTTTCCCGTGAGTTGGCGAAGCGTCTGGGGTACGTTCACCTCGATACGGGGGCGATGTACCGGACGGTCGCGCTGGCTGCGATCAGGAGCGGCGTGGAAATGGAAGATGAAATTGCCCTCGACGCTCTTTGCGACAGGATACGCATCAAACTTGTCGACACCGGGTCCGGAATTAAGGTGAACCTGGACGGGGAGGATGTTTCTGAACTTATCCGAAGCCCCGAGATGAGCCTCGCGTCATCTGCCGTGTCCGGGGTCAGTTCCGTCAGGCGTCACATGGTCCGCCTTCAACGGGAAATGGGAAGCTGTGGCGGCATGGTGGCTGAGGGCAGGGATATGGGAACAGTCGTATTCCCCGACACCCGGGCCAAATTTTACCTCGACGCATCCGTCGGGGAAAGGGCGCTAAGACGCTGGCTTGAACTCGGTGGACCGGAAGCAAGGGATTCGCTGGATAAAGTTGAAGAGGATATGCGGGAGCGCGACCACAACGATTCCACACGGGCCGACTCTCCTCTCAGACTCGCGGATGATGCCGTCGTTGTGGACACAACCGACATGTCCCCGGATGAGGTCGTGGACCTTCTTTTCAGACGGGTTAAGGAATTGGAGAAAAAGCCGTGAACCTGCCTGTGCGTCGCACGCAGACAGGTGGACTTTTTACGACCCGTCAAGAATGGGAGAACCAGGGTGAGTGAGATTATTCTGGCGGAAACAGCCGGGTTTTGCTTCGGTGTGGAGAGGGCTGTGGAAATAGCCGTTTCGGCGCTTGAAAAGGGCCCGAAACCGGTTTATACGCTTGGTCCCATCATCCATAATCCACAGGAGGTGCAGCGGCTCGAGGCCATGGGGTTGCTGATGGCGGAAAATCTGGACGATATTGAGAGAGGAACCGTTATTATCCGTTCCCATGGTGCACAGAAGGGTGTTATCGAGATGGCGAGGTTGAAGGGCCTCAATGTGGTTGACGCCACCTGTCCCTTCGTCAACAGGCTAAAGGAAAGAGTGGAAACCCTTGCCGGCGAAAATTACCAGATCCTCATTGTGGGCCAGGCCGACCATCCGGAGGTAAAAGCTATCCTTAGTTTTGCCCCCGCGGACAGTCTGGTGGCCAAAAGCGTCCAGGAACTTAAAGAAAATCCAGGCATAAAGTCCAGAGTCGGCATTGTCGCCCAGACGACACATGCCCTGGAGAACCTGCAGCGTGTCGCTTCCTACTGCGTTGGGATCTGCAAGGAGATCAAGGTCTTCAGAACCACCTGCCAGACCACCGACGCGAGAAGAAAGCAGGTGCGGGATATGGCCGGGAAGGTGGATGTCATGATCGTTGTGGGCGGCAGAAACAGCGCTAACACTGCGAGGCTCACGGAGGCAGCGACCGAGGAGTGTCCAAGGACCCACCAGATTGAAAGCGCGGAAGAGATAGCTGCCCTGGGGATACACCCGGGCTCGAAGGTTGGTGTGACGGCGGGCGCTTCCACCCCAGGCTGGGTTATCGACGATGTCGTCGGTACCCTGAAGAAATCTCCTGGATAGAACGTCCGGAGGTCATCGCAGCAACGAGGCGCCGTCGGATGCTGCTGGAAGCAGTGTTCCCGGCGTTTATTGCGATTGACATGGTATATCAAATGTAGGATAATTCGCAACCGTTCAGAATAAAATACTAAGGAGGAATACTAAAGTATGATTATCGAAGAGAAAAATTCCCTCACAGGTGAGGAAAACGACGATGAAGCGTCGAGGGAACCTGTCAGTGTCAGTGCCGAGGTTGTGGAGGTAATCGTTGGTGTCGAGGACGATGGAAGCGTCGAAATTGAGGACGATGTAAGCGACGAGATTGAGGACGATGATTACGAGGAAGAGGAAGATTTTGCAAAACTCTATGAGGCAAGCATCAAGGACCTCAAGGAACGGGAGGTCGTAAGCGGTTCCGTCATCGGGATCACGGATGATGGTGTTCTCGTGGATGTCGGGTATAAATCCGAAGGAATGATCCCAAGGAAACAGTTTGAGGATGAAAACGGTGAGCTAACCGTTGGAGTCGGTGATGAGGTGGAGGTTTTTCTCGAGAAGAAGGAGGATGCCGAGGGGCTGATCTACCTTTCCAAAGAGAAGGCCGACAAGATGAAGGTCTGGAACGATATTGGAAAGGCCTATGACGATAACAAACCTGTCAGCGGCAAGATAATATCGAGGATCAAGGGCGGCCTGACTGTTGACATTGGTGTTAAGGCTTTCCTGCCGGGGTCTCAGGTGGACATTCGGCCCATCAGGAATCTGGATCGCCTGGTCGGCGAGGAATTCTTCTTCAAGATCATTAAATTCAACCCGCGTCGAGGCAATGTCGTTCTCTCACGAAGAGTCCTCCTGGAGGACGAAAGGGAAAGCAAGAAAGAGGAAACGCTGAAAGTCCTCGAAGAAGGCAGCGTGATGGAAGGGGTCGTAAAAAACATCACCGATTACGGCGCTTTTATCGACCTCGGTGGTATCGACGGTCTCCTCCATATCACCGACCTGTCGTGGGGCCGTCTCCAGCATCCCTCGGAAATTATAACCGTGGGGGACACCGTGAACGTTAAAGTCCTGAAGTTCGACCGCGAAAAGGAACGGGTATCCCTCGGGATGAAACAGTTGACCGAGGATCCGTGGGAATTGGTCTCCGACAGGTATCCGATTGGCGCCAGGGTTAGCGGCACGGTTGTAAGCATTACCGATTACGGCGCTTTCGTTAAGCTTGAAGATGGGGTCGAGGGCCTGGTCCACATCTCGGAGATGACATGGAACCGTAGGGTCAAGCATCCTTCGAAGCTTGTGGATGTCGGTGATCTTGTCGAGACCCAGGTCCTGAATTTCGACAAGGATAACCGCAGGATTTCTCTTGGCATGAAACAGGTTGAGCCCAACCCATGGGATGTCGTCGCGGAGCATTATCCTCCAGGGAGCATAATTGAGGGTAAAGTGAGGACGCTTACCGATTTCGGGGCTTTTGTGGGGCTCGAGGAAGGAATTGACGGACTCATCCATGTCAGTGACATGTCCTGGACCAGGAAAATCAACCATCCCTCTGAGGTCGTCAAGAAGGGTGATCCCGTAAAGGTCGTGGTGCTCAGTGTCGATAAAACCAGAGAAAGGCTCTCCCTCGGGCTTAAACAACTTAGCACGAATCCCTGGGAGCAGATCGGTTCGACGTATCCGGTCGGGTCCATTCTCACCGGCAAGGTTGTAAGCCACGCTGATTTCGGAACGTTCGTGCAGTTAATGGAAGGCATTGAGGGTTTGATCCACGTCTCCGAGATGGGCCTTGAAGATGGACAGAGCGCTGCGGAGGCATACCCTCCGGATTCCGAGGTGAAAGTCAAGATCTTGAGTCTGGATTCCGATGAGCGAAAGGTCAGCCTGAGTATTACGGCGGCGCAGGAAGGGTCTTCCGCCGGGAAGTATTCCTCCTATCTGAACAACAACAGTGAGGGTGGTGGAACACTTGGAGACATACTGGGAGCCTCCCTGGCAGCCCAGATGGATCAGACTGATCTCTCTTCCGATGAGGAGCAGGTCGAACCTCCTTCCGAAGAAGCCCGGGCTGATCTCTCTTCCGACGAAGAACAGGCCGAACCCCCTTCCGAAGAAGCCCAGGCTGATCTCTCTTCCGACGATGTTGCTGCAGATGCGGAGGATGGTGGAGAGGCTGACAAAAGTGGGGAAGGGGAGTCCGGAAAGGCCTGACCGCCCTGTAATTATCGCTATTAAGGCCGTGGACTCCATAGCAGTGGAAAGGGTGTCACGGCCTTTTTTTATTTTTGGTTCATCCGGGTTGTGCGTACCCGGCCTGTAGCCTGGTTGATTCTGCAGAAGGTTCAGGGAGAAAAACATGAGCAAAGGACTTAAAACAATTATCCTTGTAGCGGCCCTGGTTATCATTATGGCTTTTGTCGTGGGGATTTTCCACCGGGATTTCCCGGATGCTTTCGCTGGAGACACCCTCGGCCTGCTTCGTGTTGAGGGCGTTATTACGGACGTGGACTGGTACATGGAGCAGGTAAAGTCCTTTCGGACCAACGATCGAGTCAAGGGTGTCGTCCTGAGGATCGACAGCCCCGGTGGAGCCGTCGCTCCGACACAGGAACTTTATGATGAGCTTCTCAAGCTCAAGGAAAAAAAGCCCCTGGTTGTGTCGATGGGAACAGTAGCCGCCTCAGGAGGTTATTACCTGAGTTGTGCTTCCGACTGGATTGTTGCGAACCCGGGAACCATCACCGGAAGCATCGGTGTGATCATGGAGTTCACCAATATGGAGAAACTCTTTGGAAAGCTCGGGATCAGAACCGAGACTATCAAAAGCGGGCTTCACAAGGACATGGGGTCTCCTTTCAGGGAATTGACGGAAGAGGAAAGGACACTCCTGACCGAAATGGTGAAGGATGTCCGCGAACAGTTTGTTGAGGCTGTGGTGGCCGGACGTCCGGTTGAGTTCGAAAAGATTAACCCCTACCTTGACGGGAGGGTCTTTACCGGACGCCAGGCCCTTGGCCTCGGGCTTGTTGACGAACTGGGAAACATTAACGTGGCCCTGGAAAAAGCTGCCGAACTCGCAGGGTTGCCCAAGGTGCCGGCTGAAATCCTGGAACCGGAAAAGCGGAGAAAAGGCCTTTTGGCCGTCCTTTTTGGGAGTGCATTTGCAGATCAGATGGAGGCCGCAACGCTGGGCTGGGCCCAGATGGGAGGCACTGCCGGAAAAAACAGCCGATTTCTTCAACTTTGGAGAGCGTTTTAATGTTGCTAAGCTCTTGACTTTTAACATAAATTTGTTTAGCCTTTTCGGTGTTGATGAACCCGCAGGGAAGGTCAGGAGCATTTGGGGGGTTTGCTTCCTGGTTGAATGGGGTTGCCTACTTGTTTAAGGAGGGAGTATGACCAAGGCTGGGCTGGTTGAAGCTCTTGTGGAACATATTGGTGTTCTGACCAAAAGGGAAGCTGAGTTAATCGTAAATATCTTCCTGAAAAGTATTTCCGACTCGCTGGCCCGGGGTGACAAAGTTGAACTGAGGGGGTTTGGTAGTTTTAAGGTTAAGGAGAGGCGCGCCAGGGATGGACGCAACCCCAAAACCGGAGAAAAGGTCCACGTGGATTCCAAACGCGTACCCTATTTCAAAGCGGGGAAGGAACTCAGGGACAGGGTTGACTCCTGAGGATAAACAGAGAACGTTCAGTTAATTGATCATCACCACTGGTGGACTCGCACAAAAAAGTCCATCAACGCACCCGGTGAGGACGCTGAAATCGATGATTTTCTGCGCAGGTCGTTGCCAGGTATAGCGACATGCGGAACCTGCCCGTTTTTACGCCCCTCCCTTCTCCACGCTCACTGATAACCCCCCGTGTAAAATGGGCCGAGTTCGTTTCAGAAGGAGGAATGATGTCAGGTCACTCAAAATGGGCGAATATCAAGAGACGAAAGGGGGCACAGGACGCCCATAGGGGGAAAATATTCACCAAACTTAATCGGGAAATTACGGTTGCTGCCAAAATGGGAGGAGGCGACCCTGAGGCCAGTCCTCGTCTGAGACAGGCCATCTCCAAGGCCAGGGCCGCCAACATGCCGATTGACACTATTGAAAGGGCCATCAAAAAGGGCACCGGCGACCTGGATGGGGTCAATTACGAGGAAATAACCTACGAGGGTTATGGCCCAGCCGGCGTTGCCGTACTCATTGAAACACTCACAGACAATCGTAAAAGGACTGTCTCGGACATTAGACACCTTTTGACCAAACACAATGGAAACCTGGGTGAAACAGGCTGTGTCTCCTGGATTTTCCAGATGACCTCCTATTTCGTCTTTGACGCCAGGGAAGTAGATGGAGATTCTATCGTGGAGGTCGCTCTCCAGGCCGGTGCTGAGGATATCGGTGAGAATGATGGTGACATAGAGGTGACGGCTCCACCGGAAAAATTCCAGGAGATCAAGGATGCATTCGATGCCGCAGAGATCGTCTACCAGGTTGGAGAAGTGACCATGCTTCCTCAAAACACAATTCCTCTGGAGGGCAAACAGGCGGAGCAGGCATTGAGACTGGTGGAGGCCCTCGAGGAAAACGACGATGTCCAGAAGGTCTATACAAATTTTGACATCCCCGATGATGTCATGGAAACTCTCTAGCTGAAAAATGCGTGTGCTTGGGGTTGATCCCAGCCTGAGATCCACAGGGTACGCGGTTGTCGAAGGCGATCGAACCCGTCAAAAGGTTGTTGAATACGGCCTTATCAGGACCAAAGTCGGCGAACCTCTGGAATCCTCTCTTTTTCATATCGCCGAATCTCTCGAATCCATTCTCGCACAGCACAGACCGGATTGCCTGTCTGTAGAAGATATATTCACCGCCAGGAATATGCGCGTGGCGCTTCAATTGGGTCATGTCAGAGGAGTGGTGATCCTTGTCTGCAGGAGGTCAGGTCTCCCGGCCGCCCAGTATTCAGCGACCCAGATCAAGGAGACTGTGGCCGGATATGGCCGGGCTGACAAACAGCAGGTCCAATACATGGTGACCCGGACACTGACCCTCTCAAAGACACCCCCACCCGACGCTGCGGATGCCCTCGCTGCTGCTCTGACGCACCTTTTTCGGCAGGATGCGGCCAACATCTGATGATTGCTCTGGTAAAGGGCAGACTGGCGCTTAAGGATTCCTCAGGGGTTATCATTGTTGATTCCGGTGCGCTGGGCTACCGGCTTTTCGTGTCACTGAACACTCTGATGGCGCTTCCCCCACAGGGGGAGGATGTTTTTCTCAATACGATCACCGTAGTACGGGATGATGCGATACACCTGTACGGATTTTCCGAAACGGATGAAATGGAACTGTTTAAACTTCTGGTCCAGGCCAAGGGGGTTGGGCCCAAGCTTGCGTTGGCTATCCTTGGGGGCCTGAAAACACCTGAACTCGTCAAAGCCATATCCAGTGAGGACGCCGGCTGGATATCCACCATTCCCGGGGTTGGCCGCAAAACCGCCGAAAGGATTATCCTTGAGCTCAAGGATAAGGTGCATGCGCTGAAGGGAAAGTCCGGGGAAGGCATTTCCCAAAGCGATAATGCACTCATGTCGGACGTTATATCCGCCCTCGTAAACCTCGGCTACAGCGCCGGGGCCGGCAGGGCGGCGCTGAAGTCCGTCCTGAAAGATCAGGGGGAAACGCCTTCCTTCAATGAACTGATACGCGAGTGTCTGGGTATCCTTTCCGGAAGAAAACCGACGGTCTGAGAGGGTGAAAGTAAATAGCCATGGATGACGAAAGGGTTATAGGACCGGAGCAGTCCGGTGAGGACGAGGTGTTCGAGGTTAATATCCGGCCCAGAACCCTCGCGGAATATATCGGCCAATCCGCTGCCAAAGAAAACCTCCGTGTTTTTATAGAAGCCGCCAGGGAGAGGAAAGAGGCTCTCGATCACGTCCTGCTTTATGGTCCGCCGGGTCTTGGAAAAACGACTCTTGCGCACATTCTTGCCAACGAACTGGGGGTGAATATCCGGGCTACTTCCGGGCCTGCGATGGAACGTTCCGGCGACCTTGCGGCAATCCTGACGAACCTGGAAGACAAAGGCGTCTTCTTCGTGGACGAGATCCACAGGATGAACAGAACGGTTGAGGAGGTGCTGTATCCGGCCATGGAGGACTTTTCCCTCGACCTGATTATCGGGAAGGGACCGGGAGCGAGGACCGTAAAACTGGATCTCCCCAGATTTACCCTGATTGGGGCCACAACCCGCATGGGGTTGCTTTCCTCGCCTTTCAGAGACCGGTTTGGCGTTGTCTGTCGTCTGGAGTTCTATTCTGTGGCGGACCTGACGGAAATCGTCCAGAGATCCGCAAGGATCATGAGGATCGAACTGGCGTCTGATGCCGCCGATGAGATAGCCCAGCGATCCAGAGCTACTCCCAGGATAGCCAACCGGCTGCTCAGAAGAGCACGTGATTTCGCTCAGGTACACGGAGATGGTGTTATTACCCGCGATGTTGCCAATTTGACACTGAAACGGCTTGAGATAGACGAACGAGGGTTCGACAAACTCGATCGTCAGGTTCTGATGGCGATCATCGACAAGTTCGGAGGCGGCCCGGTGGGGATCGGTACGATTGCCGCTGCTGTGGGTGAGGAGAGGGACACGATCGAGGATATCTGCGAGCCCTTTCTGCTTCAGGAGGGTTTTCTCCAGCGAACGCCCCGGGGGAGGGTTGCCACCGAAACCGCCTACCGTCATCTGGGACGAAGACCGCCCGGAGAGACGGGGGAGCAGAAGGATCTTTTCCCCAAATCCTGAGATAAAACACCGGGCTTCCCGCGAAGTGCGAGCGAACAGGCGAGAGAAAGGTTTTAATCCGCTTTTTTCCAGATCTCCAACTCCAGCGATGACGATGTCACCTGTTCGACGAACACCTGCAGGTCCGAAAAATCCATATCCTGGATCTCATCGGCGAATCCCTGTGATGTAGTGTAGACCTCGAACACCTGAGAGGTGGAGTGGGGTGTGATTACCGGGTTTTCAAAACTTCCGATGAACCTGGATTGTCTCAGGAGGGACTGAAGGAACGCTTTTCGGTCCAGGGAGGTCATGTTGACATAGGTGAACTTGATCCTCGTTGGCCTGAACAGGTATCCTGAAGAGGCCAGTTCTTCCGACAGGGCCTCGACGTCTATCCTGACGGTCCTCGCAACGTAATACATGTTGCCTATAAGCTTTTCCTGCTCATTGGCGGCAGTAAAAAAATCAGGGTAGTTCAGAAGTCTCAGGACGTTGGACGCCGGATCTCCAGTGTCCAATGGGTCGCGGTCAATATGGATCCCTGCCTCATCTATGCAGCCGCGCAAAGGTTTATTTGAGAAAAGCCTGATCCCCTGGGCATCCAGGGCATCAAGGACGGTCCGCCTGGTAGCGTCCCTCCTGGCCAGTTCCCTTGTCAGCTCCACCTCCTGCCCGAAACTGTTATTTCCTGTGAAGCTCCTGGTCCACTTGCCCCCATTGTAAAACCCGCAAAGTGATGCCATCCCGGTGACCGATAAAAACTGGACCTTTGCCGCACCGGCAGGTGGTTTTTCCGGTGTGGCCGCACTTTCAGGGGAAACGAGATTTTCAATGGTTGCCAGGATGTCAGGCTCACTTTGCTCCGTATATCCCCTGGATGTTGAGACGATCTTTCCATCTCTGTCTATGAGGACAAGCGTGGGGAGATAATCGCCTTTGAATGAGTTGAAGATGGTTGAATCCCGGTCGAAAAGGATGGGATAGGTTACCTTGCCCCGAAAGCGTTCCAGGCGTTCGAGAAATCGTTGGATTCTTTCCCTCGATATATTGATGTCTTCGTTAATCGCCAGGATTGTCAGACCCTTCCCGCCATATTTGTCCTCGAGTTTCTGCAGGGAGAGCATTTCATCCACGCAGGAGTCGCAGTAAATGGACCAGAAGTTGAGGACAATCGGCCCCTTGCCGAGAAAATCCGCGAGATCGACCGTCCGTCCTGAATGTGCAGTTGCCGTAAATAGCGGCGCTTTCGATCCTTCTGGAAGGACATCGGCAGTTTGACCGGAGGATGCCTGTTTTTGGGCGTAAACATTAATCGGAGTTGTTGTGGCCAGAACGATAATCGCCAGGATGGATAACGGTGTTTTCCACATGGAGTCATTTTCCTTTCTGTTCTCTGGTCAGATCCAATGGTCTTATGGTATCAATTAACCCTGTGATAATACCTGCAAAAAATATCCGATTCAAGCTTGCCGCCATAATATTGGCCGCATGGGGCCTCGTCCTTGCGCCGATGCCTGCCTGCGCCGACGGCACGTTCCTCGTTGCAAGGGTCATAGACGGTGATACCCTGGTGCTTACGGGCGGAACAAGGGTTCGGCTTCTGGGAATAGACACTCCGGAAGTTGGTGAACCCTGGGCCGAAGAGGCGACGAGATCCTTGCAAAAAATGGCGATGGGAAAGATGGTCACCCTGAAAGAGTGTGCCAGGAAAGATCCGTACGGACGAACCCTGGCCGTCTTACAGCGGGGTGGAGTAAATATCAACATCAGTCTTTTAAAGGAGGGGTTGGCGGTTCCGCTGTTGATACCGCCCTGCGGGGCATTAATTGCGAATCCGGCTCTTCTGGCATCCGGAAGCGCCATTAAAGAGCGTAAAGGAATCTACAGCTCCAGGGTATTCAAGGCCGTAAAAGATAGAAATGCCGGTGCGGTAGTCGGGAGGCGGAGCGTTGTCCTCGGCAGGATCCGAAACATCCATCACGGACGCAAAGTTGTTCACCTCAACTTCGGGGATAACTGGAGGACGGACTTTACTATAGTGCTCTTTTCCAGGGGGATTGCCCGGTTTGCCTCCATGGGATTGAACCCTGAGGATCTCCTTGGACGCACGGTATACGTTCTCGGGAAGGTCCAGGAATACGATGGTCCTGAGATCATAGTAAACCGACCGGAGCAGATTCTTCCGGTATATGATGACCCTGCCGCATCGTTGGGACACACCCGAGGCCGGCTTGACACCGGGGGCGCCCCGTGAACAAGGTTGTCGGAACACTGATCGCAGGAGTTATGTGCGTCACCCTTATTCTGATCCTCAGCAATCAGCTGCCATCGTACATCGGGCAAAAATCTGTTTTGAAAAAAAAGGAAGGAACGTCAGAGTCCCACGCCCTGAACCAACAGGGTGTCGGTTTTCTGAAGAAAGGAAAATTCCAGAAAGCTGTGGAAAAATTCCGTGCCGCCGGGGCCATGGATCCCAAAGACCTGGTTATAGCCCATAATCTTTCTCTGGGATTGGCCAGATTATCCAAAGTGAACGGGAACAGTGCGGGGTCCAGGAGAAGCGAGGCCTTGTTAAAGGAAGCCTTGAATTTGTGGCCTGAAAACCCGGAGGCCTTAAACAGCCTTTCGTTCCGCTACTATGAGGATGGCAGATACAGGGATGCGTGGAACCTCGCCGTGAGATTGGCGGCCTTTAATCCCGATCTTCCCCATCTCAGTGATTATATCGCCCGCCTGAAAGGGCTAATGGAGGAGGACAAGGGCATGGTCGCCGAGGAGGGACAGTATTTCCGGCTTCTGTACAGCGGAGCCAGACAGCTTGAGTTTGAGGGGGAGCTGCTGTTCATCCTGCAGGAGCAGATGGATTCCCTGACCGCGGCCCTTGGGATTTTCCCATCCCACCCCATCGATGTTCTGCTCATGACCAAGGACCTTGGTGAAAAGGCCAAACCGGTGGACCCTGTTTTTAAAGGTATATATGATGGAAGGATTCGTCTGTATCCGGGAGATTCATTAAACGACCGGGAGATGTGGACAGGTACGGTTCGTCATGAGATGGTCCACGCCCTCCTTCATCAGGCAGGCGGTATTCTTCCAGCCTGGTTCCAGGAGGGTGTTGCACAGAAGTTGGGGGAAAGGCCCTCCGCCGGGAAAGCGCTGGAGATGAAAAGGGCGCTGCGGAACGCTATGGAGGGCGTCTTTACTCCCGATCTTCTGTCTTACGGGGACAGTTTCGTCAGCCTGCCGGCCGATGAGAGGAACCTGGCCTATGCTGACAGCTACCTGTTTATTGAATATCTGGAAGGAAAATACGGGGAAAACATGATCCCGGTGATCGTATCGGACCTGCAGCAAGGGCTTACCCTCGAGGAAGCCATGAGGGCCTTCACCAAAAAGGATATCAGTGACCTGCAGGCGGACTTCATCAAGGACCTGCAAAAGGAGGGTTGAAAGGATGTCTGTCGTAGCCATCGTCGGCCGCCCTAACGTCGGCAAATCAACGCTGTTCAACCGTATTCTTGGCAGGAGAAAGGCCATTGTGGATGACGTCTCCGGGGTTACCAGAGACAGAAACTACGGCAATGCGTCCTGGACTGGAAGGGAGTTCACCCTTGTGGATACGGGGGGGCTGGATCCGACGGTTGAGGAGGGGTTTTTCCCTCTTATTCGGGAGCAGGCCATGCTGGCAATTAATGAGGCGGACGTCATTCTTTTTATCCTGGATACCCGCGACGGCCTTACCCCCGCCGACATGGAGATTGCCGACGTTCTCAGGAGAACCGAAAAATCCGTTATCGTCACCGCCAACAAGTCCGAAGGGGACAGGCGCGGGATGGAGGCCGCGGAGTTTTTCGAACTGGGGTTAGGAAGTGTGCTGCCCGTTTCAGCCATCCATGGGGCCGGAGTGGCCGAGCTGCTGGAGGAGGTTGTCCGCAAGCTGCCGGATGCCAAAGAGAACACCCCGGAGGAGTGGGATATACGGGTTGCTGTCATAGGACGTCCAAATACGGGAAAATCCACACTCATCAACCGTCTGTTGGGGGAGGAGAGGCTGCTCGTTTCCGAGGTCCCGGGGACAACCATGGACAGCGTTGATACGCTGTTGAAGCATGGGGAGAGAAGCTATCTGCTTGTCGATACCGCCGGGGTGCGCAGGCGAAGCAGGATCAGGATAGACCTGGAACGCCATTCGGTCACGAGAACAATATCCGCGCTGGAACGGTGTGACGTATGCCTTCTTCTCCTTGACAGCGTCGAGGGCCTGGTGGAACAGGACATCCGCCTTGCTGGGCTCGCCGAGGACCGCGGCAGGGGAATGATCATTGTTTTAAATAAATGGGACCTGATGGAGAAGGACCACATGACGTTTGACCGTATGTGCAAGGATATCCGGGATCAGCTCTTTTTTTTCGGCCATGCGCCCATATTGTCCCTGTCGGGCCTCACCGGTATGCGAGTCGGGAGGATCTTTGAGGCGGTGGAAGCCGTCTATGGAGAAGCCGGGAAAAAGATCCCCACGAGGGAGGTGAACGATCTTCTAACAAGGGCGATTGAACGCCATCAACCCCCCCTGGTAAGGGGCAAACGGGTCCGCTTTTACTACGCTACCCAGACTTTGACCCATCCACCAACATTCCTTATCTTCACAAATCGTCCCGGTGAGATCCGGGAGAACTATGTGAAATATCTTGAGGGGCGGATCAGGGAGGAGGCGGGCTTCGCCGGGACCCCCATACGATTGAGGTTCCGGCGTGGACGGGGAGAGGGGTGAGGGCGAGGCGGAGTCAGACTCCGAAAGCCTCCAGTTCCTTCAGCAGATCCTTTCCCAATTCCCTCCACTCCTGCAGGCTTACGAAGAGTGTCTCTAAAATCTGCTCGGAGTCGTTGACCGTCTGAAGAAGGGTTTTACTCTCGGACTGGTTGCTTTTGGCCGTGGTGGTCAGCCTGTTTGAAATCTCCCGCATGCTATTGGCCGATTTGGTGATGATGTCCGCCTTGGCCCTGTACTGATCGGCCCCTTCCCTGAGGCCTGAAGCCAGGGATTGGACCTGCTCTGCGGTTTCGACCACGCTCACCACGGATTTCACCTGGCGCTGGGTCTCATCCCGTATGGAAAGGCTGATGTCGTGTGATTTTTCGAAGGTCTGGCTTATTCTGTTGAAAATGCCTTCCATTTTTCTGGAATTATCAACCGCGGTATTCACCTCAGCCTTTATTTCTCCTGTTCCCCCGATGAGTTTCTGGAGGTCACTTTTAAATCCGTCCATGGCGGATTTGATTTTTCCGGTGAAGCCCTCAACATCTCTGGAAAGTTTCCCTATCTCATCGGCTACGACGGCAAAGCTTCTACCATGGCTTCCCGCCTGGGCGGCGATAATAGATGCATTCAGGGCCAGAAGCTTGGTCTGAGCCATTACATCGTCTATGACCTTGACCATCTCCTGGACGTCCTCCGATCTGGCCGCCAAGTCCTCCATGGTCCTGAAAAACGCATCGGTCGACTGATCAAGGTTCTCGATGCCCTGACCGGCCTCCCTGAAGACGTCCTCCCCGGATGACACCTCTTCCTTGACCCGTTCGTCCGCAAGGGCGGATTCTTCCGCCCTTGTCCTGATATCCTGGAGGGTTTCCCCCATGTTCCGGACCACCCGGGTTATCTCCTCCATGGAGGATGTCAGCTCATCCATCTGGTTGGCCACCTCAACTCCAGCACGGTCGAAATCGTCAGCAATTTTCATCTCCTGGTCCGAGGCCACAAGCATCTCTTCCGCATCCATGGTCATGGTTTCGGCGGACTTCCTGAAACTGGTGGTGGACATGGCCAACTTCTGGGTCTCCTCCGCGTATCGTTCTCTCCTGTCCTTTATGGTGGTAAACGCCTGCCCCATGAGGTCGTCCATTCGCCTGATCCCATTAATAAGCCTGATGTTGGAGATGGCCACCGAGGTCTGATCCGCCAGAACCATGATGATGTCAACCTCCTCGTCGTTGATGGCCTCTTTTTTGAACTTGTTGTCGACGGCGAACAGACCCACCGGTTCCTGGCCGTCGTGAAAAGGAATGAGCATGAAGGATATGGACCGGATCGCCTTTATGCGGTCGTAGGGGTGGCCAAGGCGGTACTCAGGCTTCATCTCCTCCACCCCCCTCACAACATAGGCACGGTCATCTTGGATTGTGAGATTAAGGATGCCCCCGGCATCGGTCAAAGGGACCCGAATGTCGGTAATGGCCTCGTTAAGATTGCCCCTCGTCTCCTGGCATTCGAGCATGCCGGTTTTCCGGTTCACAAGAAAAATATTAACCCTGTCGAAATCCAGCACGTCGTGTATACCGTCGGCGCACAGACGAAAAACATCCTTGAGCTCGGCGGATGCCTGGATGGAAGCGCTGACTTTGGTAATTCCCCGCATCCTGTTCTGGAGACTGAAAAGGCGCTGTTCGAACTTTTCCTCCTTCTGCATGAAAAGTTTGTAGGTATCCGACATCCGTTTTTCTTCATCCAGCAGCCTCATGTTCTTCCTCCCGATGAGAGCGCCGAAAGTTCCCATTGCCAGGGATGTGCCGAAGAGCATGTAAAGGAGGATGAAGAGGGAATGGACGTCCCCGGCGATCTGGTTCGCCAGATACCCGAAAATGGAGGATCCGGAGGATCTGAAAAAGAGGGCGTCAATGGCCAGCCACCCAACGGGAGCACAGATCCCTATAAGGCTCCCCTTGACGGCATTGGTGGTGATCTGGTTTCCTGCCCGTGGCCGCATTTTTACTTCGGCGCCTTCCCTTGTCTTTTCCCTATCCATCGTTCTCTCCCTTTAGCCGCCTCGCACAGGATCTTTCCTGAAAAACAATGCATCTCACCTACACAGCTGGACTTTCCAGGACCCTACCTATGGATGATGACTTCACAAGCAGCCATCAATGGATCTTTTGCGACTATATCAAGGGTATACATAATGGTTCTTCTTTGGGCAAGGGGAAGGAAGAGTGCGCAGGCACATGATCCATGATCCTCGAGGGATATGGTGGTTATACGGTAAATCTGCTAAAATACTTGCAGTTTAGCTGAATGAACCTTTATTTTCTGCAGAAGAGGAGGAACTTGCATGGAAGGAATGGATCACGGATATTATCCCATCGAAGAACATGGGATCAGGAATGTCGGGAATGTCTTCTGGACGTCCTCAACCCCCGTTCTTTACGAGGAGGCCATCAGAAGGCGTGAAGGTCTTCTGGGACACATGGGGCCGCTGCTGGTCAGGACGGGACATTACACGGGCAGGGCAGCCAACGACAAGTTCCTCGTAAGAGAACCGTCCAGCCAGGACATGATCTGGTGGGGCAAGGCTAACCGCCCTTTCGAACCTGAACGTTTCCAGGCTCTATACCACAGGCTTCTGGGATACCTTCAGGGCGAGGATCTCTTTATTCAGGACTGTCACGCAGGAACGGACCCACGCTACAGCATTCCCATCAGGATTATCACCGAAAAGGCATGGCTGAGCCTCTTTGCGCGGAACATGTTCGTCCAGATAGCCGATCGGGAAAAACTCAAGGGCTTCATCCCGGAGTTTACAGTCATCCACATGCCCAAATTCCACGCGGTTCCCGAAATTGACGGTACCAACTCCGAAGCGTTCATCATCGTCAATTTTGCCAGAAAACTGGTCCTCATTGGTGGGACGAGTTATGCCGGGGAGATGAAAAAATCCATATTCACGATCCTGAACTACCTTTTGCCTCAGAAAAAAGTCCTCTCCATGCACTGCAGCGCCAATGTCGGAAAAGACGGTGATGCTGCCGTCTTTTTCGGGCTGTCAGGGACCGGAAAAACAACCCTCTCGTCGGACCCCAACAGGAATCTTATCGGCGATGATGAGCACGGCTGGAGCGATGAGGGCATTTTCAACTTTGAAGGAGGGTGCTACGCCAAGGTCATCCGCCTGTCCAGGGAGGCCGAGCCCGCCATATACGAGGCTACCAGGAAGTTCGGGACCATCCTTGAGAACGTCACCCTCGACGGAAAAACCCACAGGGTCAATCTTGACGATAATACCCTTACGGAAAATACAAGGGCCGCCTACAATATAGATCGGATTCCCAATTCCATTGTCCCGGGTGTCGCGGGGCACCCCAGGAATGTCGTCATGCTGACCGCCGATGCCTTCGGGATCATGCCGCCCATCGCCCGTCTATCACCCATGCAGGCCAAATACTATTTCCTTTCCGGATACACCGCCGTGGTCAGCGGAACTGTCGCCGGAATGGGGGCCGAGCCGGAGGCAACGTTCAGCGCCTGTTTTGGCGCGCCCTTCATGGCTCTTCCTCCATCCGTCTACGCTGAGCTCCTGAGAGACAAGATAACCCGTCACGGCTCGAAGTGCTGGCTGGTCAATACAGGATGGATAGGTGGGCCGTATGGCGTGGGGGAGAGGATATCCATTTTGCACACCCGCGCCCTTCTCAACGCCGCCCTCGAGGGGAAACTGGACGATGTCCCCATGCGTCGTGACCCTGTCTTCGGTTTCGACGTCCCGACACTGTGTGAGGGAGTCCCGACAAAGATCCTCGATCCCCGGGAGAGCTGGGCTGATAAGGGAGCATACGACGCTAAAGCCAGAGAACTGGCCGGCCTGTTCGTCGAAAACTTCAAGGAATTCGATGCCAATCTCATTCCGGAGGTCAAGGCGGCTGGACCGCACATAGATTGACGGGAAAGGTGCATACCCTTTTATCCAGATTCATCATCCTTTTTCTGAAAGCCGGGTCCGTGCTGCCGCTCCGTGTCCTGCACGGAATAGGCTCTGGCATCGGGTTAATACTGGCCTCTTTTCCCAACGAACCGAGGTGGATCACCCGCTCGAACCTGAATGTGTGCTTCCCCGGGATTGATGCAGACCGATTCAGAGAACTGGAGCAAGGCAGCCTGAAGGAGACCTGCAAGGGGTTCATGGAGCTTGCCGTTTTCTGGGGCCGCAGGAGACCCGACTCCGGTAAATTTGTGCAGCAGGTAAACGGAGGGGAGATCCTCGAATCGGCATTCAAAACAGGAAAAGGAGTGATCCTGCTCGTGCCGCACCTTGGATCCTGGGAGTTTCTGTCCCACTATCTTGCCCTGAACTATCCGATTACCGCTCTTTTCAGGCCCCTCCGGATGCCCTCTCTCCAGGGTTTTGTTCTGTCCGGGCGCCAACTCGAGGGTGCCCGGCTCGTTCCCACAACGCCTGCCGGCATTCGTTCCCTGTTCCGCGCCCTCCAGCGCGGGGAACTCGTCGCTATCCTGCCTGATCAGGATCCGGGGCGAGAAGGAAGTGTCTTCGCCCCGTTCTTTGGGGTCCAGGCGAGCACCATGCTCCTTGCCTCAAGGCTGGCCAGGAGATCAGGAGCCGAGGTGCTTGCAAACTTCGCACTGAGGCTGCCCCGAGGTGGGGGATACGATGTTTTCATTCGAACTGTCCCTGAGGAGATAAAAAGTGATGACCCGGAGATATCGGCAGCTGCCCTGAACAGGGCGGTGGAAAGCTGTGTCCGGGAGGATCCCGGACAGTACCTCTGGAGCTACAAGCGGTTCAAGACGCGGCCGGAGGGGGATAACAGGACAATCTACGCGAAAGGGCAGTATTGACCTGCATCCGATTCCTGCTAGAATGTTTGCCGCTGACAACAAGCTGATGCACCACCCTTGGACACGCTTCACTTGCTCCCTTCGGCTTAGCTCCCACCTTCGCATGAAGCTTCGGCGGGCAGACGGGGCAGACAAGGCAGGCAGGACAGAGTGAATTGTGCACAAAAACTTTAAGTTATACATCAGCAACAGATAAATAACCCGTTGAATTGGTTATCTTATGGGGGAGTGGCGGAAATGGTAGACGCACGGGACTTAAAATCCCGGGCCGGTAACGGCGTGAGGGTTCGATTCCCTCCTTCCCCACCATTTCATCTTGACAGGTCAATCGCATCCATTATAAGTATCGGGTTGCAGGATGAGATTAAAAGGGGAGGTCTTCTCCCCTTTCTTTACTTTATTGATTACAAACGGATATGGCAGTACCGCAGGAAAGGAGAGCAGGGAATGTCGGAAACCAGGATACCCATTACCAATGAACTGGGTTACTACGAGATCCGCATGGAGAGCATCGGGGGAATGGGGGCCAACCTTGCAGGGCAGATCCTCACCGAGGCCTTAATAATCGAAATGGGGTTGAACGCGGTCAACTTCTCCAGTTATGGATCCGAGAAGAAAGGCACGCCGGTGAAGGCATTTGTCAGGTTGTGCGCCGGCGATAAGGCCATTACAAACAATTCCCCCGTAGAGGAGCCCCACCTTCTGGCCGTTTTCACGGAACAGCTCATTGGATCCGTCCCCATAACACAGGGCTTTTCCAGGGGCGGGGTTGTGGTTATCAACACCACGCGATCCCCTGAGGATGCCATGACCCTCATGGAAATAACCGGCTGCAAGGTATTCTGTGTGGATGCCATGAAGATCTCCATGGAGGAGAAAGTCCCCCTTAACACGGCCATGCTGGGGGCCATCAGCAGGGCCTCCGGATTCATCGATCCGGAGGCGATTAAAAACATCATCAAGGACAAGATAGGCAAACGTTATCCACATCTGATCGATGGAAACATGAGGGCTTTCGACAGGGGTTACAGTGACATTGAAACGCAGGATTTTTCCTCGATTGAAAAGTTCCCCGCCCTTGAAAGCCACAGGCCCCAGCCGGCTCTTGGCTACCTGACGGAACCGATGGGCGGGGTAATCACCAACCCCGGGAATACGATCCTCAAAAACAATCACGCCTCCCGCGTGGGATATTTCCCCCTCTGGCATGAGGACAAATGCATTCACTGCGGCGACTGTGACATTACCTGTCCTGATTACTGTATGGTTTTCGAGATGGGAAAGGATGAAAAGGGGCGTGAGACCGCCTTCATGCTCGGAGTTGACTACCAATACTGCAAGGGATGTCTGCGATGCGTGGAGATCTGTCCCGTGGAAGCGCTGACCGCGGAAGAGGAGTCCGGCGTTGACGTCAAGAGCATCAGAGCAGATCTCAGGAGGGTGCTATGAGCACAGCAAAAAAAGCCGGTAAAACCACAACACCATACCCTCAGAAAGTGGACCTCCAGGATGGCAACCACATAGGCGCCATTGCCGCCCAGCATATCGATTTCACGATTATGGGCTACTATCCCATTACCCCGTCCACCCAGGTTGCCGAAGCCCTGGACGCCATGAAGGCGGAGGGCAAGCACAATATCACCATGATCCCGGGAGACGGAGAGCATGGCGCAGCGGGTATCTGTTTCGGGGCGACAGCCGGCGGTGCACGCGTTTTCAACGCCACCTCCGCCAACGGCCTTCTCTTTTCCATGGAACAGCTTCCGGTCCAATCCGGATGCCGGTACCCGATGGTCCTGAATGTCGCTACCCGCTCGGTTTCCGGGCCTCTGAATATCAAGGGCGACCACAGCGACATCATGATGGCCCTGAACACGGGCTGGATCATCCTTCTGGCTAAAGATCCCCAGATGGTCTATGACCTGGACATCGTGGCGGTCAAGCTTGGGGAACTTCCCGATGTGAGGCTTCCTGTCATGGTCGCCTACGACGGCTTCTTCACCAGCCACCAGAAGAGGCGTGTCCACTATTTCGAGGATCCTCAGGTCGTCCGGGACTGGCTCGGGACGAAAGTCCAGGAAAATCACGCTCTTGACCCGAACAACCCGGTTACCATCGGGCCCTATATGAATGAACCCGACCTCATAAACAACAAGAAACAGCAATCCATGGCCATGGAGGCCGCATACAAGGCGCTTCCCGGAATGTTCCAGGAGTACGGAGCCATGTCCGGGCGCACCTATTCGCTCATGAATACCTACCAGATGGAGGACGCGGACGCTGCCCTGTTTGTCCTGAACTCGGCCTACGACACTGCCAAAATCGCTGTCGACATGCTTCGTGCCGAGGGCAAAAAAGTCGGCATTGTCGCTCCCAACGTGATCAGGCCATTTCCCAGGGAGGAGGTAATCCGGCTTTTCTCCGGGACAAAGGGCCTCCTGGTTGGTGACAGGGCCGACAGCTACGGGGCCTGGAACGGAAACATGGCCATGGAGGTCAAGGCCGCCCTCAAGGACGATCCTGCCAATAAAACACGCGTAATATCGAGGATTTATGGACTGGGAGGCAGGGACTTCTACATCGAGGATGCTGTTGAGATGCTTGGAGAGGCCCTTGAGACCGCAAAGACCGGGAAGGTCCAGGTCCCTTTCGAGTATCATGGGGCAAATCCCGGCGATCCCGAATCCCCCATGGAGAGGGTGCTCGATCCGTTGACAAAGGAAAGGACATCCCCGGGGATCTTCCGCCTGGAGGAGACGGACGAAGGGGTATTGCTGAAAGGCTTCAACAAGAGAAAGCTTGCCGCCAAGCCCAAGAGGATACTCCCGGGGCACGGCGCCTGCCCCGGATGCGGAATCTTTCCCAATCTGAACATTTTCCTTAAAGGAATCGAGGGAAACGTGGTGGTTCTTTTTGCCACAGGATGCGGGATGGTCGTTACCACCGGTTATCCCTACAGCTCCCACCGGGTGACGTATATTCACAACCTCTTCCAGAACGGGGCCCCAACCATGAGCGGGCTGGTGGAGGCCTACCACACCAGGGTAGAGAGGGGAGAACTGCCGGGGGATGAGGACTTTACCTTCATCATGGTTACCGGTGACGGTGGGCACGACATCGGGCAGGGTCCGAGCATAGGGACCGCACTCCGTGGACACAGGATGATCCTCCTCGAGTATGATAACGAGGGATACATGAATACCGGCGCCCAGTTGTCCTTCACGACGCCCCTGGGACACCGCACTTCCACATCCAACGTGGGGCCGGCGGAGAAGGGCAAATCCTTCCACCACAAGGACACGGTGCAGATAATGGCCGGGTGCCACATGCCCTATGTGTTCACCGCCGTTGAATCCCAGCCGAGGGACATGGTGCGTAAAGCCGCCATAGCCCAGAAGGTGGCCGGAGAGGAAGGGTTCGTTTTCGCCAAGATACTTTCCATCTGCCCTCTGGGCTGGAGGACGGTGGAGAGAGATTCCGTGAGTATCATCCAGAAGGCCGTGGATTCGTGCTTCTTCCCGCTTTACGAGATCAGGCACGGGATAACCCGCCTCACCTATAATCCGGAGGATAAGGGAAACAAGATACCCACAATGGATTGGCTCAAGACCATGGGAAAGACGCGCCACCTCACCAAGCCGGAAAACGCGCATATCGTCGAGGAATTTCAGCGGGAGGTGGACCGGAGGTGGGAACGCATCAAGGCGATGCACAACAGCCCTGTCCTTTAAGATTCCTTTTCTCAGTCAACCTCAGGGGGGAACGGTTCCATCTGGGCCGTTTCCTCTTATTTCATCTCCGGCACTTCGAAGAAAAAGGTGCTGCCGACCCCTTCCCGGCTGTCAACCCAGACTCTGCCGCCCATAAGCTCCGCTATTTTTCGGACGATGGCCAACCCCAGACCTGTTCCCTCATAGTTCCTCGTTGTGGTGATGTCTACCTGATAGAAGCGGTTGAAAATATCTTTCAGCTGAGACTCGGGTATCCCAACGCCATCATCACTGATGGAAAACAGCAGCCCGCTTTCGCCGGGAACGGCTGTGATAGTAATTCTCCCAGCGTCCGGTGAAAATTTTACCGCGTTTGAGACCAGCTGGTTGAGGACCTGAAGGACTTTCATGCGGTCGGAATGGATCACCATGGCCCCGGGTGGAAGGTTGATAAGTACCTCGACTCCCTGGTTCCTGATCTCTTTCCCCACCAATGAGACCGCATCGTCCAGAAGGACTTTGACATCGATCTCTTCCCTGAAAACCTGTTGATCATTCTGGTCAAGCTGGGACAGCTCAATGATGTTGTTTACTATTGACTCGAGATTGCCGACCTCATCCAGACTGGTCTCCAGAGCCGCCATGGTATCAGGATGCCCGGGTTTCAATACACCATCCTCAAGCAGGGCAAGGTAACCCTTGATAACAGTGAGGGGAGTCTTTAATTCATGACTGACCAGGCCGATAAAATTTTTCTGGTATTCGTCTGCAATTTTCAGGTCCCTGTACATCCGGCCTGTCCGTTCGAGCAGATCATCGATTTTTTTCTTTGACACCGTCAGTTCGGAGGTCCTTTCTTCAATGCGGTCTTCGAGATCATTGATCATTTTAATTCGCTCGTTCTCGATTGTTCTGGATGTGGTCCGCCCGTACCCGAAAAAGAGGAGGACAAAGACCACCAGGAGGATGTTATGGGCGATGCTCGACCGAAGAGTTTCCTTTCTGACATGGGACCTCATGGGACGATAATCCTGGTATATCTCGAACGCACCGATAATTTTCCCAGTGGTTCGTTCATGAATGGGAATGTAGGTTTCCAGCAAGGGATGGTTCAAACCGCGACCGTAGACCTGTTGGTAATAGGATGATGTGGCGACATGGGACGACTCAACCCCCTCAAGGGCCCGGTCCAACGCCTGGTGATTTTTTGCGGTCTTCCCGATCATTTCGGAATCCAGGGAGAAAAGGATCTTTCCATCAAGGGAATAGACCTTGATGTTTGTCAAATGAAAGCTGAAAATGACATTCTGGATTTTCTCGCCGTAGGCAGGCAGGCTTTCTCTCGGCAGGAAATCACCTGTGTCCGGCAACGAACGGATCGGCAGCATACCGCTGAGGTAATTCGCAATTTTCCCTGCGTATTCCCCGGATTCCTTAATTATCGTTTTCCGCGCCGTCAAATAATCGCTCACTGTCAGTACGAAAGCGGCGATAAAAAAGAGAGCAATGGAAAAAAGGACCTGTCTCTTATGCGGGACGTTTCCGAAGAGCATTTTTTCCTTGGCTAATAGTGACAATAACGGGGCATGTGAAATCCTACTCTTATCCCCAGTCCGTTTCAAGCGTTATTCTCGGAAACCTCATGTTTATGCGGGCTGGAACCTGATTGCCCTTGACACAGCCTGGTTCATCTGTTATCTCAAGAATCATCAGGATATGAAACTTGCCCTTTTATTTTTCCCAGTTGACCATTGACCAGGAGGAGGAGAAGATGAACAGAAGTGATCTGATTGCCAAGATGGCTGCCGATGCCGGGATCAGCAAAGCAGCGGCTGAAAGAGCCCTTAATGCCTTTGTTGACGGGGTTGGGGAAACATTGAAAGCCGGAGACAAGGTTTCTCTGGTCAGTTTTGGGACTTTCAGTGTCAGCTATCGTGCTGCAAGGACGGGGCGAAATCCCAGGACCGGCGCCAAGATTGACATTCCAGCCTCCAAGGTTCCAAGGTTCAAGCCTGGGAAAGGTCTCAAGGACGCCATCAAATAGTACTTCATCTTCCCCTTGTGTTTTAGTAAAGCCGGCCGGTTGGCCGGCTTTTTTGTGTGTCATGGATTACACTGGACCCCAGTTCCCAGACACCAGAACCTGGACATTAAACCCTGTTTCCCAGGCCCCCTTCGGGGATCCCTCCCGACCTTTTCCATATCTTCATGAAGATCAGCCCGAAGAAAACTACCGAGATCGTCTGTCCTATCCCGATGGAGAACACCATGGCCCAATATGGGTGGGAAGCGGCCAGATTGAGTATCAGGGCAAAAGGGCCGGTTCCACTAACAGGGGCGAAGCCGAAGTTGATCCCCAGGAGAAAATAGAGGTAGCCGGCGACCCCGAGGGCGTTGAAAAGGATGGGGGGGACAAACGGGAGCGCCGGGATGCGCCGGGTTAACCATGTGGCATAACCCGCGGCTACAGTCAGGAGGGGACCGAAGATGATGTCCGGCAGGCCCAGGCCGCCGATGACGTTGGCCATCAGGCAGCCCGCGTATAGGGCCAGCGGCATGAGCGGATCGAAGAGAGCCAACATGGTCAGGCCCTCGGATATGCGGATCTGGATAGGACCGTAACCGAGGTTCAACCCGGGTCCGAGAATGTTGGCAAGGTAGGTGAGAACAACGTAAAGGGCCGCCACCAGGGAAAGACGGGAAAGCCGTTGTGCCTGCAAATCAGGGCTTCTCCATAGGGGATTTTCCTGCAATCCTCCTGTCCTCGGGCAAGAGGTCCCTTTCCATTTTTTCGCTCATTACCAGGAAACGGCCCTTGGCCGTGGCTATAATCTCTCCATCCGAATCAAAAACCGTCCCTTCCGTGATGAACTGCCTTTTTTTCCACTCCTTGAGATGCGCCACCGCCCTCAACGGGACATCAGGGGCTGCGGCCTGACGAAAAGACACTTCCAGTGTGTGCGTCAGGAACAGACGATCCTTCGCAAAGGACAGGCGGCCCAGGGTCTCGTCGAGGAACCCCATTACAACCCCTCCATGAACGATTCCATCGTAACCGCAGTGAACGTCCTTCGGCGTAAAAATGCCCTCCACTTCGCCATTTTCAAGGGTCCGGAAGGTGGCGTTAAGACCACATCGGTTGTCCGGCCCGCACACGAAGCATCCGTCGAAAAGCACCTGTTTCATGATCTCCTCCCTTACATCTTTCCACGCCCGCTTCGGCAGGGACGTCACTGCGCTTGAATTTTTATGTCGCTTTGACAATATGGAAACGTTAACATAAATTTACCCTGAAAATCAGCAAATCATTTATTGATGACTTTGTAATAAGTCATCAATGCGCCCCGGGGAGGGGACGAATGGCGTGATCAAGGGGGTTTGGAGGAAGACGATGATGAGAAATTATCTTGGAATTATCGGAGGAAGCGGTCTGTACGAGATGGAGGGGCTCACCAAAATGGAAACCAGACGTGTTTCCACACCTTTCGGCAATCCATCGGATGATATTGTCACCGGGATGCTCAACGACGTGGAAATGGCGTTTTTGCCCCGCCACGGAAGGGGTCACCGGCTTCTTCCATCCGAAATCAACTATCGGGCCAACATTTTTGCACTGAAGTCCCTCGGGGTCGATTCCATCATCTCCGTTTCGGCCGTCGGGAGCATGAAGGAGGAGATCAAGCCGGGAGACATGATTGTCCCATTTCAGTTCATTGACAGGACCAAAGGGCGCCCCTCCACCTTTTTCGGGGAAGGTATCGTTGCCCATGTGGCTTTCGCCGATCCCGTCTGTCACCCTCTTTCTGACATACTTGCCGCCTGTGTCGAGGATGATGGTGAGACCGTTCACCGTGGAGGAACCTACCTGTGTATGGAAGGGCCCCAATTTTCCACCCGGGCCGAGTCTTTCCTTTATCGATCGTGGGGTGTGGACGTAATAGGGATGACCAACATTCCGGAGGCGAAACTCGTGCGGGAGGCGGAGATGTGCTACGCCACCCTGGCCCTTGCGACAGACTACGACTGCTGGCATGAAACGGAGGATGATGTTTCCGTGGAGGCGATCCTTCAGATCATGCACCGAAATGTGGAAGCGGCCAAAAGAGTCCTGCTCCGGGTGTCGACGATGATTTCCGAAAAGGCCCCGTGCGGGTGCCCGGAGTCGCTCAAATTTGCCATTATTACCGATCCTGCGACAATTACCGATGAGACAAAGGAAAAACTGCGGCCCATTATCGGCAAGTATGTCTGACGGGGTGGGGGAGAAGGGACATGAAAAATGCAACCATACGTCGACACCTACCTTGATTATCTTCTTATTGAGAAGGGTCTGTCGGACAACACCCTTTCAGCCTACCGCCACGACCTTCAATCCTATGGTGAATTTCTTAAAGGCCGGGAGGTCATCGATCCGGGGAAGGTGCGTTCAGGGGACGTAATATCTTTCATTTCCGAAATGCGCCGCTCGGGCCTTTCTCCCAGAAGCATACGGAGAATGGTGGTGTCCATTCGCGGGTTTCACAGGCATCTGGTGTCGGAAGGCTCATCCCTTGTTAACCCCACTGAAAATATGGGCGTCATGAAGGTCCCGAGGCATCTTCCCGGGGTCCTGAGCACCAGGGAGGTCGTGAGACTTCTCGATCAACCTGACATAACCACCGGTTCCGGCGTCAGGGACCGTGCCATGCTCGAAACCCTTTACGCGGCCGGCCTCAGAGTCTCCGAACTGATTCGGATCATGGATGAGGAGATAAACCTTGATGGCGGTTATGTCAGGGTAACGGGAAAAGGGGACAGGGAAAGGCTGGCTCCTTTGGGCTCGATTTCCATGCTTTGGATCCAGAAGTACCGTTCGGAGGTCCGGCCCGGTCTCCTTAAAAAAAACCTGTCACCGTTCCTCTTTCCGGGCCGCGGCGCTCGCGGCGCAATAAGCAGACAGGCCGTCTGGCAGATGGTCAAGACATGCGCCCGGAAGGCCGACCTTGGCACGGCTGTTTCACCGCACACCTTCCGCCACAGCTTTGCCACCCACATGCTGGAGGGTGGTGCGGATCTGAGAACCGTCCAGATACTGCTCGGTCACGCCAGCATTGCCACAACCCAGATTTACACCCATGTATCCCCCGACCATCTCCGTGAGACGCACCGTCGATTTCATCCGAGGGGATAGAATTGGAAATTATAACCACGCACCTGAATGCCGACTTCGACGCCATGGCCTCCATGGTGGCGGCGAAGAAGCTCTATCCGAAGGCCCTTATGGTTTTTCCGGGCTCTCAGGAGAAGAACCTCCGGGAATTCCTGAGCAAAACCCTCCCTTCCGGGATCACTTTCCACCGTATAAGGGATATCGATCTTGACACCGTAACCAGGATGATACTGGTGGATATCAAGATCCAGGGAAGGCTCGGACCTCTTGACGCGGTGGCCGCAAGGGAGGACGTGGAACTGATTATCTATGACCACCATCCCGCGACGGATCGGGACTACTCCGGAAAGATCGAGATCCAGGACAGCGTTGGTGCGACAACAACCCTGCTGATTGAGGAGATCAGAAAAAGAAGGAAGAAAATCACGCCCGCGGAAGCAACTCTCATGGCCCACGGGATATATGAGGACACGGGTTCGTTGACCTTCTCCTCAACCACTCCCCGGGATCTCAATGCGGTGGCCTTTCTTCTGAAGAAGGGGGCCAAACTCGATCTTGTGCCGTCGTCCATCAGGAGGGACCTGGACGCAAAACAGGTGCAGCTCCTCAACGACCTCCTCAACTCCCTCGATATCCACGATATCCACGGCCTGCACGTGGCAATCACGGTTGGGAGCTCCGAGGAATACCTTGGAGAACTCGCTCTTCTCGTTCACCAGATAATGGAAATGGAGCAGCTGGATGTTCTTTTCACCCTTGCCAGGATGGAGGAACGGGTTGTTCTCGTCTGCCGGAGCAGGGTCCCGGAGGTCGATGTCGGGAAGATCGCCGAAGAGTTCGGCGGGGGCGGACATCCCACCGCCGCTTCCGCATCCATCAGGGAACTGACCCTGGTTCAGGTCAAAGAAGAACTGTTAAAGCTCCTTGCCCGGGTGATCGGCGAGAAATTCAATGCCGGCGCCATTATGTCAGCCCCGGTGCTGGACATTGCCCCCGACGCACCCATTTCAGCCGCTGCGGAGATGATGTCGAGGTTCAATATCAATTCCCTCCCGGTGAACAGCGGCGATGGCGATCTGGAGGGGATCATTACCAGAGGCGTGGTCGAAAGGGCTATTCTGCACCACCTGTCCGGTTCGCCTGTCAGGGAATACATGCTCACTGAATTCCAGTGGGTGAATGAGGAAGCTCCTCTCGAACTCGTCCAGGAATACATCATCGAGAAGCATCAACGAATGCTGCCCGTCATGGATGAACGGAAGATAATCGGCGTCATCACGAGGACGGATCTGCTGGAGGCGATGCACGAGGACTTCAAAAGGACACGGGCCTATGAGGATTTCAAGGGGATTGAGGCCGCCGGGACAGAGCGGGCCAGGAACATCCGTGAACTGATGAAGGAGACCCTGTCGGAAAGGACCCTCAATGTCCTGGTTGTCGCCGGAGAAGTGTCAGAGTCCATGGGTTTCAGAGCCTATCTGGTCGGGGGGCTCGTTCGCGACATCATCCTTCGGAACAAAAACCAGGATGTGGACCTGGTGGTGGAGGGTGACGGGATTGAATTCGGGCACAGGCTTGCAAGTCGGTTGAAGGCGAGAATAAGGACACACCGGAAGTTCCAGACAGCGGTCCTGATCATGGAACGGGGCTTCAAGATGGATGTTGCCACCGCCCGCACGGAGTACTATGAATTTCCCGGCGCCTACCCCATGGTGGAGAGGGGTTCCATCAAACTGGATCTGTACCGGCGTGATTTTTCCGTCAACGCCCTGGCAATCAGGCTCAATCCCGGGTTGTTCGGACAGGTTGTGGATTTTTTCGGCGGACAGCGCGACCTCAAGGAAAGAACGATCCGCATCCTTCACAACCTCAGTTTCGTAGATGATCCGACGAGGATAATCAGAGCAGTGCGATTTGAGCAGAAGTTTGGATTCAAGATAGGGAAGCACACCCAGTATCTCCTGAAAGGAGCGGTCAGGAACGGGTATCTGGCCCGGGCGCAGGGACATCGGACGTTTTCTGAACTGATGGCGATCCTCAAGGAAGCACGACCGGAAAGGGCATTTGAAAGGATGAACCAGCTCGGAATCCTTCCCGCGATCCATCCGGCGCTGGCATTCGACCGAAAGATCAGTGAGAATTTCGAGCAGGTGGAGAAGATCCACACCTGGTATGGATATCTCTACCTTGAGAAGGAGCCCGATATCTCCGACATCTATTTCAACACGATTCTCCTGCTCAGACCCACTGTGGCCAGGGACGAAATCATGGAGGTGTTTCAGATAGAAGGGCATCGGCAGGACACTTTCAGGGGAAGGTGGTCGAAGATCACATCCACGCTCAAAGCTCTTGCCCGGGAGGATGAGCCCTCGATCCGGCACAGCAGGATCGCCCGTCTTCTCGCCGATCTGACCACCGAGGACCTCCTCATCATCATGGCTCTGACAAAAAGGGAAGGAACCGCCAGAGCCGTATCCCTCTACCTTTCCCGGCTTCGGGCCATAAAAAGCGAGCTGGATGGAAAAATATTGCAGGCCATGGGGTATGAATCCGGGCCAATTTTCAGAAGCATCCTGCAGGCGGCGCAGGACGCGAGGGTTGACGGCGAGGTTAAAACCCTGGCTGAGGAGAAGGCATGGGTGAAAAATCATTTTCCCAGCACGTAAACCATGTGCCCGTGCGGCCCGAACCGGTAATGGATCTCTGGGCCCAAGGCAAGGCTTGACCCCGCGCCAACCGCGTGTTAATCAGAAAAGCCGTCCGGTTTTCCGTTACTGTCAAGTTCGTATATATGGGTTTTTCCGAATGATTCATGATCCCGGATTTCACTCTGACAAAAGGGCATCCAAATGACCGCCAGACAACTTTTACCCTACATTATCAGCCTCCCGCCGTTTCTCCTTGCCATAACGGTACACGAGGTGGCCCACGGCTACATAGCCTACCGCAAGGGGGATCACACGGCGAGACTCATGGGGAGGATCACCCTGAACCCCATCAAGCACCTCGACCCTATCGGATCCGTCCTTTTTCCCCTGATGCTGGCCATGTCCGGGACGGGCATAATCTTCGGGTGGGCCAAGCCCGTACCCGTCAACTCCTTTAATTTCAAGTCTCCCAGGAAGGACATGGTGAGCGTATCCCTTGCCGGCCCCGCGAGCAACCTGCTCCTTGCCATGGGGTTCGCGCTTATATTCCGGATTCTGCTCTGGTTCCCGGGGGCCAACGCCATCAGGAACTCTGCCATTTTAGAACCCCTGGCCACCATGTTGGTTGTAGGGATCCAGATATCCATCTACCTCGGGGTGTTCAACCTTCTTCCTATCCACCCGCTGGACGGGAGTCACATACTGGAGGGCCTTCTCCCTGCCAAGCAGGCCATGGCCTATTCGCGTATGGCGCGGTACGGGTGGATCATCCTCCTGGCGCTTCTCTTTACGGGAGTGCTCAATGCGATCATCGTTCCTTTCTATCGCGTGATCTACATGATAATCAGAGCCATGTTCGGAATCTGAATGGAGGTCATTGAATGAAACGGGTCCTTTCCGGCATGCGGCCCACTGGACCGCTTCACATAGGGCATTATCTCGGAGCGCTGAGCAACTGGATCGACCTCCAGGATAAGTACGAGTGCTTCTACTTCGTCGCCGACTGGCATGCTCTTTCCACCATGTACGATGACCCTGCCTCCCTCGAGAACTACACAGGAGACATCGTCATGGATTGGCTCAGTGTCGGGCTCGATCCGGAGCGGTCAACCCTTTTTCTCCAGTCCGCCATCCTTGAGCACGCGGAGCTTTTCGTCCTCCTCTCCATGATAACGCCCCTTTCGTGGCTCGAGAGAGTTCCCTCCTACAAGGAGGTCCGGCAGCAGCTCTCCCACAAGGACCTCTCCACCTTCGGTTTTCTGGGATACCCACTCCTTCAGACGGCCGACATCATAATCTACAGAGCCGACTTCGTGCCCGTGGGCATCGATCAGCTTCCGCACCTTGAACTGTCGCGGGAGATTGTCAGGCGCTTCAACAATATGTATGGCTCCGTCGGCAAGGAGATATTTCCGGAACCCATGCACCTGCTGACAGAGGCTCCCAAGGTCCCCGGAACAGATGGAAGGAAGATGAGCAAGAGCTATGGCAATGCCATCTTCCTGAAGGACACGGCCGAAGAGGTATGGGAAAAACTCCGTCCCATGGTCACGGACCCGGCGAGGGTCAGAAGAACCGATCCCGGCGACCCGGGAAAATGCCCGGTGTTCGAGCTTCACGGCTTCTTCACCCCGGAGGAACGGAGGAATGAGGCCGCTGAGGGGTGTCGCATAGCCTCCATCGGGTGCATCGATTGTAAAAAGATCCTTTACAAAGAGATGGAGAAGGCCCTCGGGCCGATTCGTGAGAGAAGAGTTGTTTACGAAAACAAACCCGGTCTGGTCGGGGAAATCCTTGCCCATGGAAACAAGAGGGCCAAAGCGGAGTGCGAGAGGACTATGGACGTCGTCAGAAGGGCAGTCCAGCTTTATCCTCTTTCCACGGGGAGACTGGGGGGATAACCCATGGCTTCATCCGACAGGTCTCCCGAAAACGGAGAAAATACCACACTGGGCGATTATCGGGTTGAACTTGACAACTTTCAGGGGCCCCTGGATCTGCTTTTGCACCTCATCAAGAAAAACGAGGTGGATATCTACGACATCCCCATCGCCCGGCTCACCAGCCAATATGTCGAGTATCTGGACCTCATGAGGGAGCTTGATCTTGACGTTGCCAGTGAGTTCCTCGTCATGGCGTCCACCCTTATTCACCTGAAATCCCGTATGCTTCTGCCCTTTGATGCGGAGGATGGTGAGGAGGAAGAGGAGAAGGACCCCAGGGAAGAACTGGTCCAGAGGCTCATTGAGTACCAGAAGTACAAGAGGGCGGCGGAGGAGTTTTCGACACGCCCGTTTCTGGGCCGGGACGTTTTTTCGAGACCCGAGGAAAAGCTCCCTGTCAAAGGCGAGGAAAGGTTCATCGAGGCTAACATGTTTCAACTCATGGATGCTTTCAACAGGATCCTCGCCGAGGCCGACAGGAGGAGACCCCACGAGGTTACCAGGGAGGGATTCACCGTCGATGACGGCATAGAACATATTGAGGCCCTCCTCTCCAACAGTGGCAGCGTGAGGTTTGCGGAGCTTTTTGAAGCTGGTTCAGGCCGGAGGAGGATCGTCACCATATTCCTGGCGATTCTGGAACTCATCAAGAAGGGCCGGCTGCAGGCGGTACAGAAGGATCATGATGCCCCGCTCAGATTGATCAGGGTCCAGGGTGATGCCGGTTCAGGGCCGGAAAAGCAGGAGAAAGCGGGTCAATGATGGAAAAAAGCGGAAAAGCCCTCATAGAAGCCCTGCTGTTCGCATCATCCAAACCAGTCACAGCGGATATCCTTCAGGAAATTACGGGGCTCAGCGGCGAGACCGTCCGGGAGACGCTCGTGGCCCTTGCCGGGGAGTTCGATGCCGAGGACAGGGGAATTGCCCTGAAAGAGGTCGCCGGAGGATTTCAGATACGAACGAGACCTGAATTTTCCGAGCAGATAAGCGCGATGTATCGGTCCCGGCCGAGGAGGCGCCTTTCCAGATCGAGCCTCGAGGCTCTTGCCATTGTGGCGTACAGACAGCCTGTGACGCGATCGGAGATCGAAAACATCCGCGGGGTTGACTCGGGAGCGGTAATGAAGACCCTTCTTGTCCAGGGGATGATCCGTATTCTCGGAAGAAAGGAATCTCCCGGCCGGCCCATGCTCTTCGGGACGACGAGGGATTTCCTGGAGTACTTTGAACTCAGGGACATCGAATCACTGCCCAGTTTAGAGGAGATCGCGGATCTCGGAGAAATAGGTCCACCCGAGGGGGAATCGAGTCCGGGGTCCGGGTTGCCGACTCCAGGTTCCGGTTGAAAATGGAATAGAGGTTCAACGTGGGAAAGATACGTCTTCACAAGGCCATAGCCGATGCGGGAGTTGCTTCCCGCCGCGCGGCGGAGAAAATGATCGCCGAGGGCAGGGTAGCGGTCAACGGTGAGACCGTTACTACCATGGGGGTCATGGTCGATCCACGGTCCGATTCCATCGTAATTGACGGCATTTCCCTGCAGGGGCCCAGGAAGAAGAGAACCTACCTGGTGTACAAGCCTGAAAACGTAATCTGCACCAGGCACGATCCGGAAGGACGCAGGACGGTTTTCGACCTCCTTCCCGAGGACCTCCGGGAGGGCCTCCACAGCGCAGGGCGTCTGGATTACGACGCCGAAGGGCTTATCATCCTTACAAACGACGGCGACCTCACGCTGCATCTGACACATCCTAAACACCACATTTCCAAGACCTACATGGTAAAGCTGAAGGGTAAAATCGGTCCCCGATCAATTAAGCGTCTCAGAGACGGCGTGGAACTGGATGACGGCCGGACCCTTCCTGCGATGATAACCCTCGTGGAATCCGAAAGGTCCAGAAAAAACTCATGGATCAGGATGACCTTGCTGGAGGGGAGGAGGAACCAGATCAAGCGGATGGCCGCCGCCGTGGACCATCCGGTCCTCAGCATCATGCGTATCGCCATTGGTCCCATCCAGGTGACCAGGCGCATGAAGCCCGGAACCTTCCGCAAACTGGCCCCTGCCGAAATCAAGGCCCTGTACGACTGAATATTTCAATAATCCGTTAATTTGTATTGTATGCCCCCCCAGTTGAATTCCGGTTGATCACAGACTTCAGTCAAAAAGAAACAGCATTTTGTCGACTAAATCAATGTAATTTGTGCAATATCTTCAACATGTTATGACACCTGCAGGTATTGACTTCACATCTGGTAAGTGTATACTCTCGCCATGGGAGAGATAGTGAGTACCTGCAAAACCGCCCTCATTTATCCGTCTGGCTTTCGAAAACATGTTGATCGGAAGTGCAAATCGACAGGGTACCGGGTAGAGTACTACTTGTTATAGAAAGGGGAGTCGATTCGATGACATTATTCGGTAATGTAGACAGACGCGATTTTCTCAAGTTCTGTGCCGGCACGGCGGCGCTGCTGGGCCTTTCCGAGGCTGCGGTACCCAGGGTCGCAAGGGCCATGGAGGCCGCCGCCAAAAAGCCTCCCGTGATCTGGCTGGAGGGCCAGGACTGCGCCGGGTGTACCATCTCCTTCATCAATTCTAACCGCCCTGGAACGGCCGAGATCATCCTTGATACCATCTCGCTCAGGTATCACGAGACGATAATGGCGGCCTCAGGTTATCAGGCTGAAGAGGCTCGAAAAAAGACCATCGAGGAAGGAGGGTATGTCCTCATCGTTGAAGGGTCCATTCCCGGAGCCGACGAGCGGTTCTGCAAGGTGGCCGGCGAGCCATTCGTCAAGAGCGTCAGCGAAGCTGCGGCCGGCGCCGCCGCCGTGATCGCCATCGGAGCGTGCGCCACCTATGGCGGGATCCCGGGGAACACTCCGTCAAAAGGCATGGGCATTGGCGCTGCCATGGACAAGGGCCTCGTTCCCAAAAAACCCCTCATAAACGTTCCCCTCTGCCCGGTTCATCCGGACCACCTTGTAGGGACAATTGTATATTATCTCCTTTACAACAAGCCTCCTCCCATGGACCATCTTGGCAGGCCCATCATGTTCTTCGACAAGCTTATACATGACAACTGTGAGAGACGGGGCCACTTTGAAAATGGCGAGTTTCTTACCGACTGGAACGAGCCTTCCCAGAGAAACTGGTGTATGTACCTTCAGGGCTGCAAGGGGCCGTTCACCCATTCGGACTGTCCCAAACGCCGATGGAACGATGGGCTGAACTGGTGCATCGGGTCCAGCGCCCCATGTCAGGGGTGCGCCGAACCCGAGTTCTACGCCGGCATGGCTCCCCTTTATGTCAAGACGAAGGAGATCGCCGGACTCAGGATCGAGACCGTGGGTGCGGTGATGGGAGGCGTCGTTGCGGCGGGTCTGGCTGGGCACTTTATCGGTCAGGCCGCGACAGGGAGGCTCGGAAAGGGCGGGCCGAAGGAAGAGGGAGGTGAGAACTGATGGGCCAGAGAATCACGGTTGACCCCGTTACGCGGATTGAAGGACACCTGAAGATCGAGGTCGAGGTCGAGAACGGAAAGATCAAAAATGCATGGAGCAGCGGAACCATGGCTCGCGGTTTTGAGGCCCTCCTCACCGGAAAGGATCCCAGGGACGCGAGCTACGTGACAAGCCGTTTTTGCGGTGTCTGTTTTTCAGTCCACACCATGGCCTCAGTTGCGGCCCTGGACGATGCCTTCGGGGCCGAGGTGCCCGATGGAGGACGTATCCTCCGGAACCTCGTCATGGGCGCCGAGTACCTGTATGACCATATTATCCAGTTCTACCAGCTGAGCGCCCTCGACTACCTGGATATCATGGCCGTGGCTGCCTACAAGGGCTCGGACAAGGAACTCCTGGCGGTCAAGGACAAAATTGTCGGCCTGGTCAAAAGAGGGGACACTTATCCCCTCACTCCCAGATATAAACCCGACCAGTTCTCCGTCAATGATCCGGAAATCGTAACAATGGCCGTAAAACACTACCTTGATGCGCTGAAAATCCAGGTGGTTGCAAAGAATATGGGCGCCATCTTCGGAGGCCGGGCGCCTCATTACCAGAGCATTATTGTGGGAGGCATCACACAGCTGCCGGACGCAGATCTGATCATCAAATTCAAGACCATGCTCGAAGAGGTCACCGCGTTCGTGAAAAACGTGTATATGAAGGACGTTCTTCTGTTCGGCACGGGGCCGCTTCTCCCCCTGGCCCAGGCCGGGATAGGGGGCGGGCATCTAAACTACCTGTCTTACGGAGCGTTCCCCGAGGATTCCACCGGCGAGGAACTTTTTTTCAAGCCCGGCGTTATCAAGAACGGGAACCTGGGCAACGTGGAAAAGTTCGACCAGAAGTTGATAACAGAATCCGTCAAGCACGCCTGGTATAAACCAAAGGAGCCTGTCCATCCTTTCGACGGCGAGCAGATCTTCGACCTGGATAAAAAGGACGCCTACAGCTTTGTAAAGGCTCCCAGGTATGAAAATATGCCCATGGAGGTCGGTCCTCTTGCCCGCATGCTCATCATGAAAGAGCCTAATCTTATGGGCCTTATCACCGACCATGGGGTTAAACCCGGAGCCGTGGCGAGACATGCCGCCAGGATGCTTGAGACGGTCATGATGGCCGACAGGATGCAGGTCTGGCTTGGGCAGCTTATCGATCTTGCCGGCAAACCGGGCTTTAAGATCCACGATTCGGCACATTACGAACCGCCCGTAACGGCGGAAGGCGCCGGTTTTTACGAGGCTCCCCGTGGGGCGTTGGGACACTGGATAAGGATCAAGGACAGGAAGATCGCAAACTACCAGGCGGTGGTCCCCTCCACCTGGAACGCTTCGCCCAGGGACGAGAAGGGACAACGGGGGCAATACGAGGAATCCCTCATCGGGGTTCCCATACCCGACCCCGAGAACCCCATCAACATCGTTCGGGTGATACGGTCCTTCGATCCATGCCTCGCGTGCGCCGTTCATGTCATCCACCCGAGGACCAACGAGATCCTGAAGTTCCAGGTAGAGTAGAAAGGGGGCACAACGATGGCTGCGACTAAAGCTGATCATCCCGTTCCCGCGAGGGCCATGCACCTGGTACACCTCCTGTCCATTATAACCCTCGTCGCCACGGGCTTTTTCCTTCACAAGCCCAACTTCAGCCTCTTCGGGCTCAGCATGCACACGGCCAGGCTTATTCACAACTATGCCGGTTTCGTCATAATCCTGAACCTTGTGACCCGTTTCTACTGGTCCATTTTCGGCGCTCCCGGGGATATTGGGAACTTTCTGCCCGAGAAAGAAAACCGGGGCAAGTTTTTTCCCATGCTCGCCTACTACACGTTCACGAGAAGGACCCGGCCGGTTACGGCAAAATACAATACACTCCAGAAATCCACCTATGCATTCTGGTTCCTGCTCCTGCTTTTTCAGGCGATTACCGGTTTCGCGATGCTCTGGAACATGGATCCCGGCTGGGCTTCCCTGGTGGCCGCCATGGGCGGACTTGCCAACGTGCACATGATCCACTACCTGACCATGTGGGTTTTTATAGTCACCACGATGGTCCATATCTACCTGGTGCTGTTCGAGGATTTCAGATCGTTCAAGCTCATGTTCCTGGGAATAGAAACGGAGGAATCACCGCAGCCCGGGGAGGCCGTCTGACATCCCGGTCCGGGATGGCGGCCAACCGGAAAAGAGATGGAAGGAACAGATAGCCAGGCAAAAACAATGATCCTCGGGGTCGGAAACCTCCTCCTGCGGGACGAGGGGGTTGGCGTTCATGTTGCTGTGAACCTCATGGAGTGTCCATTCCCCGATTACATCGATGTCGTTGAGGGGGGCACTGACGGCTTTGGTCTTTTCAACCTCATTCTTGAAACCGACAGGCTCATCGTCGTCGATTGTGTTAAAGGCGGCGGTGCGCCTGCTTCCATATATCGCTTCGATATCGACGATTACCGACATTTCCCGGACGTCTACAAGACATCGGTGCACCAGGTCAGCATCGAGGAGGTCATATCCCTGACGGGGGCTTTTCGGGATCCGCCGCGTACCACCATCATAGGCATCGAGCCGGCCGAGGTGTCCATGTCCATGGAGCTGTCGCCGCCGGTACAGGAGAAACTGCCGAAAATCATGGAGTTGGTCATCGAGGCTGCAGGGGTCGACCCCGCCAAATACAGCCATTACCTGAAAGCTCCGTTCATTAAACCCGGCCCCGATCACCGGGCGCCGGTTCCCGCCTGATTTCCCCTGGAGACAACCATCGTGCACGAACTTTCCATCGCCATGGAGATTCTGGATATTGTGGAAAGGGAGGCGCAAAACCACGGCGCCGGACAGGTAACGGACATCCGTCTCAGAATAGGGGACCTGTCAGGGGTTGAGACGGACAGTCTGAGGTTCTGTTTCGAGGCGGTTCGAGGCGAAAAGATGGTGACCAGACACGCGGAGCTCACAATCGTGAGGGTTCCCGTGAGGATTCGATGCGGGCCGTGCGACGATGAATTCGAGGGGGAGGGGCGCCTCCTTCGCTGTCCCTCCTGCGGAGGCCTTGATACTGAGCTGCTTGAGGGCGACGAGTTGAACATAATTGATTTTGAGGTAGAATAAAGAACGTCCAACGTGAAAAAACGCGCGAGGGAGGAGGCAAAACAGGGTTTCATGGATCCCATAAAGCTTGAGAAAAAGATCCTCACCAGAAACGACCACGTTGCGGACCAGGTCCGGGAGCGTTTCCGGTTCGCCGGTGTGTCCGTCATCAACATGGTCAGTTCCCCGGGGTCCGGAAAGACCTCTCTCCTGGAAAAAAGTCTTGAACCTTTGTCCGATAAACTTTCCATCGGCGTCATTGAGGGTGATATCCAGACTGCAAACGACGCCCGGCGCATCGCCGTGACCGGGGTCCCGGTCCACCAGATCAACACCGGAGGCGCATGTCACCTGGAAGCGGCTATGGTCCGGGACGCCCTCGACCATTTCGACCTGAATGGCCTGGACCTGCTCTTTATCGAAAATGTGGGAAACCTCGTGTGCCCTTCCGCCTTCGACCTTGGGGAAGGGGCAAGAGTGGCCATCATCAGCGTCACCGAGGGCGACGATAAACCGCTGAAATACCCCGCCATGTTCCATACGTCCGATCTCATGGTAATAAACAAAACCGATCTCCTGCCATTCACCGATTTTTCAATGGAATCCGTCATCGAAAACGCACGGTCCACCAACCCTGCCATCAAAATCCTCAGGACCTCCTGCCGCACGGGGGAAGGCCTGGAAGGGTGGATGGAATTTGTCAGGTCTTTCGCCGCCCTGTGAGCCGTATCAGATCCAGATATCGCATCGAGATCGAAGGGATCGTCCAGGGCGTCGGTTTCAGGCCCTTCGTCTACCGTATTGCCGAGGAAATGGGGCTCACAGGGTGGGTCACCAACACCTCCCACGGGGTCCTCATCGAGGTGGAAGGGGAGGGTGAAGCGCTTGAAGCCTTCGCCGGTCACCTGGAGAGGAAGGCACCGCCCCTTGCGAACATCACCTCACTTGCAAAGCACAGTCTCCCGACCGCCGGCTACAGGGATTTCACTATCAGGGGCAGCATCGCCCGGCCGGACAGCAGGGTACTCGTCTCGCCGGACACCGCAATCTGCCCCGATTGCAGAAGGGAACTCCTCGATCCGGAGGACCGCCGCTGCGGTTATCCTTTCATAAACTGCACCAACTGCGGGCCGCGGTACACCATAATAAACTCCGTTCCCTATGACCGCCCCAATACCTCCATGGCCAGGTTCACCATGTGCACGCTATGCAGGACTGAATACGACGACCCCGCCGACAGGAGGTTTCACGCGCAGCCCAATGCGTGCGAAAAGTGCGGCCCGCGACTGCAATTCCGCCTGGCGGACGGGTCAGTCCTTCCAGGCGACCCTTTCATGCTGACGGTCACGGCCATCAAACAGGGCAAGGTGGCCGCCGTAAAGGGCCTCGGCGGTTTTCACCTTGCCGTCGACCCTTTCAATGCCCAGGCAGTCAGAAGGCTCCGTGCCCGGAAGGGGAGAGAGGAAAAGCCCTTTGCCTTAATGGTCCGTGATCTGGAGACGGCCCGCAGACTTTGCAAGATCAAAGAAAGGTCTGAGGGCCTGCTGGCAAGCACGGAGAGCCCCATCGTACTGCTGGATAAACACCCGGATCCCGGTCTGGCCATCGCCGCGGAGGTAGCCCCGAAAAGCAGATATTTCGGCCTTATGCTCCCATACACCCCCCTTCACACCCTCCTGATGGAAGAATTCGACACCCTGATCATGACCAGCGCCAATGTCGCCGAGGAACCCCTTTGCGCGGACAACGACGAAGCACAAAAACGGCTTTCGGGCATCGCCGACGTCTACCTGGTTCACGACAGGGACATCGTCCTGAGATGCGACGACTCCATCGTCATGCCGGACGGAAATAGTTCGGGAAGAGGCCCGGTTGTCCTCAGGCGGGCCAGGGGATTCGTACCCGCCCCCGTCCCGCTGCCCATGTCGGGTGATCCGGTCCTGGCCCTGGGGCCTGAACTCAAGGGTTCAGTCTGCCTGACCAGGGGGAACCAGGCATTCATCGGCCAGCATCTCGGTGATCTGAAGAACCTGGAGACGCTCAATTTTCTCCGGGAGGTCGTTGCCCATCTCATGGACATCCTCCAGGTTTCTCCCAAAGCCCTGGCTTGCGACCTTCACCCCGATTACCTGACCTCCCGTCTGGTCGAGGAGGGCGGGGAGAACCCGTGGGAGGAGGGTCTTCCGGTCTTTCGGGTCCAGCACCACCATGCCCATATCCTCAGCTGCCTGGCCGAACACGGGGTAAACGAACCAGCCCTCGGCCTTGCACTTGACGGCGCCGGTTTCGGCACGGACGGGACAGTCTGGGGCGGAGAGATCCTCCTGGTTGACGGAACCCGCATGGACCGGCTCGGACACATGCGGACGCTCTGGATGCCGGGGGGCGATCAGGCGGTCCGTGAACCATACCGCATGGCCCTTTCCTGTATGGTTGAATGCCGGGGGAGAAAGGATGCATTGAAGCTCGCTCCTGTCCTTTTTCCCGAGGTACCTGAAGGCGACATGGAGATCCTCTCAGGTTTCGTCGAGAGGAGAACCAACGGCATGATGACCTCCAGCTGCGGCCGGATCTTCGATGCTTTCTCGGCCATGCTGGGAATCTGCCTTTTCACCAGCTACGAGGGCCAGGCCGCCATCGAGCTTGAGATGTTGACGGACCCATCGGTTACGGATACCCTGCCCTTTTCCGTGGACTTCGACCGGGATGGAACGGCAATCGTTGACCTGCTTCCCGCCTTCGACGCGGCTCTGGACCTCCATCTGGCCGGTGAGCCCCTGGAAAGGTTAGGGGGAATGTTCCACAGGACCCTTGCCGCAGCCCTGGCACAGGCCCTTTCGGCCTGCCGGGAGACCCTGAACGCCTCAGAGAGGGTACAGGAGTCGATCCCCATGGGCGGCGGTGTGTTCCAGAATGCGGTTTTCTCCGAAATGATCCGGCGGGAGCTTTCCGGCCGGTCCTTAAGGCCGCTCCTCCACCGGACGGTCCCCACCAACGACGGCGGGATTTCCCTCGGCCAGGCCGTTTTCGCCCTCGAGGCGCTCCGGAAAGGTTTTTAACATGTGCATCGCGGTACCCGGGAAGATCATCTCCATTGACGACGTCAATATGGCCATAGTTGATTACGGCGGCGTCACCAAATCTGCATCCCTCGACCTGATCCCCGAGGCGGCGGTGGGAGATTACGTCCTGGTTCACGCCGGGTTTGCCATCAACCGTCTTGATGAGGAGGAGGCCATGGAAACCATGAAGCTGTTCGATGAATACATGGGGATTGTGAAGAATGAAGTACCTTGACGAGTTCCGGGATCCTTCAATAGCAAGAGCACTGGCAGGGAAAATCCGATCTTCGGCCGAGAGGCTTTCGCGACCGGTCAGGATCATGGAGATCTGCGGAAGCCATACGGTCGCCATTTTCAGATCAGGCATAAAAAGCGTCCTTCCCGCCAACGTCACCATGATTTCCGGTCCCGGGTGTCCCGTGTGCGTAACGGCAATGGAGGACATGGACCGGATGATCTCACTTGCCTGCGGGGAGTGCCGGGACAGGCGCATTATTGCGACATTCGGGGACATGATCCGTGTTCCCGGCACCGTATCGAGCCTGGAAAGGGAATCGGCAGCGGGCGCGGACGTGCGTGTGACCGCATCACCCCTCGATTCACTCACCTGGGCCAGGGAAAACCCGGAAAAAGAGGTTGTGTTTCTGGGAGTAGGGTTCGAAACCACCTCGCCCACCATCGCCGCGGTGGTAAAACGGGCTGAACAGGCAGGGCTGGACAATTTTTCGGTCTATCCGGCTTTCAAGCTCCTTCCCCCGGCGCTTGGGGCGCTTCTCGACGGCGGAGAGGTGGCCATTGACGGGTTCCTCTGCCCCGGGCACGTCAGCGTAATGCTGGGTGCTGATGCCTACCGCCTATTCAGTTCGAAATATGGAAAACCGTGTGTTATCGCCGGCTTTGAACCTATTGATGTTTTGCTAGGAATATCAATGATTTTAGACCAGTTACTTGACAATAAACATGAGGTTGATAACGCTTATTCACGGGCGGTTTCCAACGAAGGAAACCGGAGGGCCATGTCCCTTCTCCTTGAGATTTTCAAGCCGAGCGATGCTCCGTGGAGAGGGTTGGGATCCATACCCTCTTCCGGTCTCGCCTTCAGAGATACCCACATGGCCTTTGACGCCGTGGAACGGTTTGGCCTCGACACAGTCCCCACCGGGTCAGATCCCCCGGAATGCGCCTGCGGTGAGGTTCTGCGGGGCGTAAAAACCCCTCCGGAATGTCCCCTGTTCGGGGTGGGGTGTACCCCGGACACGCCCATTGGATCATGCATGGTGTCCTCTGAGGGATCCTGTGCCGCCTGGTTCAAATATTCCGGTGGGAGTGGGACCGGATATTAAAGTCCAGAGTCCAAAGTCCAGTGTCCAGAGGAGAAGAGCAGTCCAGAGTCCAGAGTCCAGAGGGAAAAGGCGGACGCCGTGACGACCTTTTCAACTCCGCCCGGGATTGCCGCGTCACTCTCGTCTCCCTCGATGTTCCTCGCAATGACTTCGTTGGTCATCGCGAGCTGAAACCATGCGAAGCGATCCCGAAGATCAAAAGACTGGTCTCATGCAGCTTGTCCACCATAGTTCGAAAATCGACGACAGAGATGTAGGGAAGGACAAAAAACCAAACATCAGTTATCTTTGAACTCCGCGACTTTGGACTTTGGACTCTCACGCTGGAGGGATGATTTTGAAGAACGATCGTATATTGACGGCACACGGGGCCGGAGGGAAGATGAGCCAGGCCCTGACCGAGCGTATTTTTCTGAAATATTTCCACGACCCGGCCCTGTTGATGCTCAATGACAACGCGGTATTCGATGTGCCGGGGGGGCGCGTCGCCATGAGTACCGACACATACACCATAGACCCCATCTTCTTTCCCGGCGGCGACATCGGGAGCCTCTCCGTGCACGGCACCGTCAACGATGTGGCCATGTGCGGGGCCGTCCCCGTTGCCATTAGCGCCGGTTTTATCCTCGAGGAGGGTCTGCCCCTGGAAGACCTGGAGATAATCGCGGCTTCCATGGCGACGGCCGCTGCAACGGCCGGTGTCCGGATAGTCACCGCCGACACCAAAGTCGTCCCCAGGGGGGCCGCGGACAGGATCTTCATCAACACCACCGGCATCGGGATCATTCCGGAAGGCCGCACAATCGGTGGACAGATGGCGAAAACGGATGACGTGATCCTTCTCTCGGGGACCATCGGGGATCATGGGATCGCCGTAGCGTCATCGAGAGAGGGTATCCAGTTCGAAACGGTCGTCAGGAGCGACAGCGCGCCCCTCAATAGTATGGTCTCGGCTCTCGTCGGGACGCTCGGCGACCGGGTCCACGTCCTCCGGGACCCCACGAGGGGAGGGCTGGCCACCGTTCTTAACGAGATATCAGCCCAATCGAACGTCGGCATCCGCATCAACGAGGGGGCCATTCCGGTAAGTGCGGGGGTCCAGGGAGCCTGTGAACTGTTTGGGTACGACCCTTTGTATCTGGCAAATGAGGGCAAGCTCGTGGCCATTGTCTCATCCGTGGCCGCGGAGGATGCGCTCCGGTTGATGCGTTCGGATCCTCTAGGGAGAGAAACGGCCATAATAGGGGAGGTTGTGGGGGAGCACCCCGGCAGGGTTGTCATGAATACCCCCCTGGGGGGGCACAGGCTGGTAGACAGGCTCTCGGGGGAAATGCTCCCGAGGATCTGCTGAAAGGTTGAAATTTTTTACTTTTAATTCTAGTATGAATTCATACAGGGGCAGGTCGGGGGAGGCTGAGCATGACGAGGCCTGAGACAACACCCTTCGAACTTGATCTGGATCATTCCAGCGTAAGAAGATCTGCCGGACCCAACAAGTAAAGCCCCTGGAGTAGTGTCCGGGGGTTTTTTTTATTGCTGCGGGAGGAATCGGAACATGGCAAAATGGGATAAAATATGGGAAAAAACGGACCGGGACATAAGGGCAAACCGCCCCATGGTCCACCACATCACCAACTACGTCGTCATGAACGTCACAGCCAACGTCACGCTGTCCATGGGCGCTTCCCCGGTTATGGCTCATGATACCCGGGAGGTGGAGGAACTGGTCAACTTTGCGTCGGCCCTGGTCATAAACATCGGAACGCTGTCGCCGCACTGGGTGGAGGCGATGGTCAAGGCGGGAAAGAAGGCCCGGGAAAAGGGAATCCCCATAATCCTTGACCCGGTTGGGGCCGGGGCCACAAAGCTCAGGACCGATGTTTCAATGCGCATCCTGACTGAAGTAGGTCCGGGCATCATCCGCGGCAACCAGGCGGAGGTGGCGACCCTGGCGGGAGGGACGGCCAGGATCCAGGGTGTAGATTCCCTTGAGACCGGGGCCGCGCCCATTGACCTGTACAGGGAGCTTGCCGTAAAAACCAACTCGGTGGTCTGCGTAACCGGTGAGGTGGACTGGGTGACAGACGGGAAGAGAACCTTCAGCGTCCACAACGGACACCCAATGATGTCCAACGTAACGGGGACCGGATGCTCGTCATCTACCGCGGTGGCCGTCTTCAGCACATCGGGACTTCCCCGGGTTGAGTCCTGCACCCTCGGGCTTTCCGTTTTCGGCGCATGCGGCGAGGTGGCTGCGGAAAACTCCTCCGGACCCGGAGGATTCCAGGTGGCGCTGATCGATGCCCTGTACAACGCCCCCTCCCTGGGCCTTGGATCGCGGCTTAAAATTACTGAGGTTTGAAAGACGCACAATGGATCTATCCCTTTACATCGTCACCGACCGGAGCCTTTCCCTTGGACGAACCGACGAGGAGGTAGTCCGGCGGGCCGTCTCGGTGGGGGCCACCGTCATCCAGTACCGTGATAAAGGCGCCGACGGAGGGGCCATGGTAAGAACGGGCCGGGAACTGGTCCGGATATGTCGATCCGGCGGCATACCCCTCATCGTCAATGACCGTCTTGATGTGGCTCTGGCATGCGGGGCGGCCGGGGTTCACCTGGGACAGGATGACATGGATCCGGAGGACGCCCGGAAAATTGCGGGCCCCGGGTTCATCATCGGCGTCTCCATCACCACCCGGGACGAGGCCCTCAGGGCAAGGGATGCGGGCGCCGATTACCTCGCCGCAAACGGAGTATTCCCCACCGCCACGAAGACCGATCTGGGAAGCCCCCTCGGGATCGAAGGGGTACGGGCGCTCGCGGAAGCCACGGACCTGCCACTGGTTGCCATCGGCGGCATCGACTCTTTCAACGCGGCAAGCATTATCCGGGCAGGCGCGGCGGGAGTGGCCGTCGTTTCCGATGTCATCCATCACGACGACATAGAGGGGCGATGCGGCATTCTTCTTTCGGCCGTTTCGAAGGGAAGGGCTTCATGAAGGTTTCCGAACTGGGTGAGTTCGGCCTCATCGAGATGATCGCCCGCCGTGTGGGGAAAGCGCGTGAGCCGGTTGTTCTCGGAGTGGGCGATGATGCATCCCTCCTCCAGCCCTCACCCGGACGTCAGATCGCAACTACCACGGACATGCTCGTGGAGGGGGTACACTTTACCCGTGAGCATATGCCTCCGCAGGATCTCGGTTTCAAATCACTGGCCGTCAACATCAGCGACCTGGCCGCCATGGGCGCCGAACCCATCCAGGCCTTCGTGTCCATAGGCCTGCCGCCTGACGCCAGGGTCGAGGATGTGGACCTCTTTTACTCGGGGGTCCTGGATGCCGCCGGACCGGCCATGCAGATCTCCGGGGGAGATACAGTTTCGTCCCCTCACGGATGGATAATATCCGTGACGCTGATCGGCCAGGTCGCCGCCGGGAAGGCCCTCAGGAGAGACTCTGCAAGGCCGGGGGACACCGTTTTCGTCTCAGGCCCCTTGGGCGACTCGGCCGCGGGCCTGGCCCTCATCCTGGGCAAGTCGATCGTAAAAAACCGGGGGACGGCCGAGTTTCTCATCCATTCCCATAATCGTCCCCAGCCACAGACAGCCGTGGGGATCGCCCTGTCCTCCTCAGGCCTTTCCGCCTGCGCCATAGACGTGAGCGACGGTTTTCTTCAGGACCTCGGCCACATCTGCGAATCCTCCAGGGTAGGGGCGAAAATCGAGGCTGAACTCATACCCATAAGCCCGCAGATGGTGAGCGCCGCTCGTGAAAACGGCGTTGAAACCCTCTTCTGGCCCCTGACGGGCGGGGAGGATTACAGCCTCATCTTCACCGTCTCCCGGGATAACAAAAGGAACATGGAGGAACTGGTTGTGAGTGAGGGGTTGACGGCGATTTGCCGGATCGGGGAGATCGTGGAGGAGGAGGGCATTGAACTTTCCAGGGGGAAAAAACCCTATACCTTGCCCCGCGATGGGGGGTATGACCATTTCAGGCACGAGTGACCGTACGCGGGGCTCACAGGCTCCCATCCTCATCGTCTCGGCAATGGACAGCAGCGGCGCTGCCGGGATGGCCCTTGACCTGCGCGTTATCGACAGCATGGGTCTTGCCGTCCGATGCGCCCTAACGGCCGTGACCGTTCAGGGTGACGAGGGGGTGCTGGATGCAGCCTTCCTGCCTCCCGGAATCATCCGGGCCACCATACTCACCGCATGTACCGACGCCCCCGGGATAGCCGGCGTAAAAGTCGGCATGCTGGCCGACGCCCCAACCGCCATGGCCGTTGCACAATCGCTGGAGTCCCTCGCGGAGTCAAAAATACCAATCGTGCTTGACCCCGTCATCCGGTCCACTTCCGGTTCTCCGCTTATAGACGACGAGGGGCTGGACATACTGCTTAACCGTCTCCTTCCCATGTGCTTTATAACCACCCCAAATCGGGAGGAGGCGCTCACCCTTGCCCGACGACTGGGGAAAAAGACGGAAAACGAGGAAGAGGCGGCCGCCCTTCTCCTCGATCTGGGGGTCGGAGCTGTCCTGGTCACGGGGGGTGAGGGCGCTGGAAAATCCTGCATCGACACACTTTACCTCCCTTCCGGAGATCCCGTTTCCTACCGTCATCCCAGGGCGCATGGACAGGTCCCAAGGGGCACCGGTTGTGCCCTTTCATCCGCCCTTGCCGCCCATGCGGCAGCCGGGTATTCCCTGGAAAAGGCGGTTCGCTCGTCAATTGACCTGGTTGCCGGCTTCATTGAGCGGTCCACGATAACAGGAAACCAGCGGCTTTTGTTCCCAGAGGGCCGCCCGGATTAACACCTTGCCTTTTTAAACACCCTATAATATCTTGCGTTACTCCGTACCTTCAGAAAAATTCGTGGAAAGGAGGGTCAGCTATTGGGAAGCGTCATCAAGAAGCGCAGAAAAAAGATCAGAAGACACAAACATAAGAAACTTCTTGCCAAGAGTCGCCACAAGAGGAAGTAGAGGTTGAAAAAGTTCATCGGGGTCATCGGATTCGGCAGCCAAGCCAGCATGGATGACGAAACCGCCTTTGAGGCGGGGTATTTGGCGACGGAATATCAGGCCGTACCCGAAACACCCGGACGTGTTTACATTCGAACCTTCGGATGTCAGATGAATGTTTACGATTCGGAGAAAATCCTCGCATTTCTCCAGGACCGTTATCTTCCAACCGATTCGGTGGAGAATGCCGACCTGATTATCCTGAACACCTGTTCCATCCGCGACAAGGCTGAGCAGAAGGTTTACAGCCTTCTGGGGCGGTTCCGCTCCCTGAAGGAGAGTAATCCCGATCTCCTCATCGGGGTAGGGGGCTGCGTAGCTCAGCAGGAAGGCGAACGGATGCTTCGGCGATTGCCTCAGGTGGACCTTGTTTTCGGCACCCACAACATCAATGAACTGACCCGGATTATCGATGAGCGTTTATCCACCGGACGAAGAGTGTGCCGTGTGGAAAAGGACAGGTTCCAGGTTTCGTCGGCAGCCGCCCCGAGAACCGAGGGCGTCCGGAGCCCAACCGCCCTTTTGACCATCATGAAGGGGTGCGATAATTACTGTGCCTACTGCATCGTTCCCATGGTCCGCGGCCGGGAAGCCAGCCGTGGAATGTCCGGGATCATGGATGAGGCGCGGCATCTTGTTGACAGCGGGGTCAGGGAGATAACCCTGCTCGGGCAGAACGTCAACTCCTACCACGACCCTGAAACCGGGTCCGGCTTTCTGGAGCTTCTGGAGAAGTTGGACTCCATTGGTTCCCTTAAGCGGCTCCGTTTCGTCACTTCACATCCGAAAAATTTTTCCAGCGACATGGCCCATGCCATGGCAGGCCTCCGGAGCGTCTGTGAACATGTACATCTTCCGGTCCAGGCCGGTTCGGACAGGGTTCTGAAAGCCATGAAAAGGGGATACACCATTGAAGAATACCTGGACACGGTTTCCGTTTTGAGGGAACTGGTCCCGGGAGTTGAGATCTCGACAGATATCATCGTCGGATTTCCGGGGGAGGGGAGAGATGATTTTCTGAAAACCATTTCGTTACTGGAGAAGGTTCGCTACCAGAATGTCTTCTCCTTCAGGTTCTCTCCCCGCCCCGGCACAGCTGCGGCGAATATGGAGGATCCCGTCCCGCAGAAAAAAAAACGTCCCTGGCTGCCGGAACTCCAGGAGGTTCAGAACCTTATAACATCCCAGAAGCACGCTTCAATGGCCGGGAAGATCGTTGAGGTTCTCGTTGAGGGTTATGACCGTCGGGAAAACGCCGGGCTTGAGGGAAGAACCCGTAACAACTACATTGTTCACTTTCATGGTCCGAAGATACTGGTCGGAGAGACAATAAAGGTCAGGATATCCCGTTCCCACGGCATACACCTGGAGGGAAAGGTATTGTGATGGACGAAAGAGACATCATCGAGGTTACGGTTCACGGGGTTACGATGGACCCTGGCAACAACAGCCCGATCATCCTTCTGAAAGACCAGGAGGGTAAAAGGGCAATGCCCATCTGGATAGGTATTTTGGAGGCCAACGCAATCGCCATGAACCTGAGCGGCGTTGAACCGCCGCGTCCCATGACCCATGACCTTGTCAAGTCGCTCCTCGAAGTCATCGGGGCCGGCGTTGACAGTGTGGCCATCACGGACCTGAAGGACAATATTTTCTACGCCGCAATTCATCTGAAACTGGGAGGAAGAGAATTTTCGGTGGATTCCAGACCTTCCGATGCCATTGCCCTTGCCGTCCGCATGGGATGCCCTATTTATGTCAAGGATGAATTATTTATCCACTCCGCCATCGACCTCTCATCAATTGATGAAAAACATAATGTGGAAGATGATAACTTGGCGGAATTATTGAAAAAATCAGATCCAAAAGATTTCAGCAAATATAAAATGTGATGGCTTCACAAAAAGTCTTCTGATGGACTTTTTACGAATCTGTCACCACGACAACGATTATCAGAAAAGGACAGCACCATCGCAAAATCGCCTGAATCCACAGAGATGGGCAGATTTATGAGACTGATCCGTATCTGGGGGCCGCCCGCGCTGGTTGCCGGTTCCATATTTGTCCTGTCTTCCATCCCGGGCAACGACTATCCGAGCCATCCTGAAATCGCCAATGTCGCTGCCCATTTTGCCGAGTTTACTCTCCTTGCGTTTTTTCTGGCAAGGGCGCTCAGGCAGACAGGAGTTGCCACCGGAACGATTGACACCATTCTGTTCGCCGTAGTAATCTGTGTGGGTTACGGTCTTCTTGATGAATTGCATCAATTCGCCATACCCAACCGTGTCTTTGATACAATGGATATAATGGTTGATACCCTCGGAGCCCTGACCGGATCGGTTGCCCTGGTGATTTATCTTCGCCGAACCGAAGGTTGATTAGTTTTACGAAGTCATCATATATCGTCCGTTAAAAGGGGGGACCGGTGACACAGATCGTCCGAAAGGCTGAGGACATCCTGGACCTGGCCGGAATGTCCGACCGTCTTGTTTCGAGCCTCATGGAAAAACTCGACGGGGTGTCCGGCATCGTGTGGATTCACGATCAGGAGAGGTCCTTTCGGAAAGTGCTTTCAAAAGGGAACGTGATCCCAACGCCAAGGCAAATCGATGTGGCGGATGTCCTGCAGAGGCACGGACAGGTTTCAAGCGGTTCACCGTTCTTTGAACGCCGGAATGGCAAAATCATTCTTGACAGCATTTTCCTGCCCATCCTCCATCATGACCTCCTCACAGGGGTGGTTCATCTCCAGCTGAAGAGCTCTTCCAAGGAAAAGGCGCTGGAAGAGGAAATTCTTGATTCCGCCCGCGAAATAGTCCAGGAATTTACCCCTTTTCTAAACAGCGCGCTGACCCTGGACAGGACGCGGCGCACTCCCCTGATGGATCTGGACTCGGAAAGTTACAATGAGCCGTTCATCCTGGATTTTCTGGCCCGCCAGGTCACCATAAGCCAGCGGTATCATCGGAGGCTCGGCCTTATCAGCCTCGACTTCCAGGGGGTGGAAGCTTTCCAGAAAAATCAGTCCTACCGGGTGGTCCAGATCATGCTCAGAGACATATCGGAGACCCTGAAAGGTATTGTCAGAGACTACGATGTTGTTTCCCACGTCGGAAATTTCCGCTTCCTGATGGCCTTGCCCGACGGTGACAGCATCGGTTGCCGGTTCACCATTGAGAGGATAAGGAAAGGTTTCGAAAAGCTTGATTTTCTTGGTGAACGTTTCTCCCGGTATGCCCTGGAACCCCATTTCGGGTTTGCGTGTTTTCCGGAAGACGGAACGGATGTGGATTCGCTTCTGATGGCGGCCCTCGAACAGACCGAGCAAAATCGTAAAGATCCCTTTAACCTGATTCAGTGGAAGAACAGGTCATTCTGGGATCTGGTCGAGAATTTCACAGGCCCCGGAGGAAAACGTGAGTTATCCCGAATTCGGGACACCAAATTCGTCGAGTTCCATACAGGGTTTACATATCTGCTGCAGGAGACCGTGACAAACGATATCGTACTGCATCCTGGAAGGCGGGGACTGCTTTTCGTCGGTACCGACAACATTTATATCACCGAAGCGCTTTTGCAGCGGAATGTCGCCATAGCAAAAGCGGCCACCCGGATCAGCGTTTTCGGGGATATGTCCGGCGTACAGACACTTAGGAATCTTAACATCAACACAATTCCCCTTCCCCCCGAAAGGGCATCGGCATTTCAGTTCATCCTGTACCTTTCCGACGTGCACGCCTACGGGCTCGTGGCTGTACAGCAAAAGGAGGATACATGGAAGAGCGTTCATTCATCCCATGACAAACTTGTCGAGAGGCTGGCTTTCAAACTCCGGGAAGAGTATTCCCTCCAGGACCAGATATAATGGCACAAAAGCTCCTGCTGGTTGACGCAGATCCCAAACTATTGAAAAAATTGGGCAAACGCCTTACAAAGGCCCAGTTCGTGGTTAAAACGGCCTCGGACGGCGTCGGGGCACTTGAGGAGGCCATTGTCGGAAAACCCGACCTTCTCATCACCAACTACCATCTCCCCATCTTCAGCGGCGAACGGCTTCGGGCTTTTCTCAGAAACAATCCCACCACGTTCCATATCCCAATAATTTTCCTCGTGGATAACGGTAATGAGAAGGACTCAACGCTGGCTTCCATTGGGCCGGACCCCTTTCTTGTAAAACCCTTCCGCTGGGATGACATCAGCGCAAAAATCACCCAGGCTTTTGATAAGACCGGGAACCACAGGGACCGCGTGAGAGAAGTCGGGTCCGGTGTCGAGGGAAGCATCAAGGAAGTATCCCTCGTTGACCTTCTTCAGATCTTTTCCCTGAACAGACGGACAGGGGTAGTAACGTTGGCCCACGATGGGTTTGAGGGAAAGGTTTACCTTAAAAAGGGGGATGTGGTCAGCGCGGTCCTCGGGGAGACAAAAGGAGAAAAAGCCCTTTACAGAATCCTGCGATGGCACGAGGGGACTTTCTATTACCAACCGATTGAATCCAACGTATCCAGAAACATCGCCCGACCGATTGATGCCCTCCTTATGGAGGGGATGCGTCAGCTGGACGAGTGGGAATCCCTTCAGGAGCAGATGCCGCCGGGTTCCGCGGTTCTGAAACTGAACAAGGACCAGGATGACATGCCCAGGGACCTGAGGCCGGTTACCAGGGAGGTTCTTCTCCTCCTCGAGTTCTACAGCTCCGTTGCCGACATTATCGAAAAATCTTCCCACACCGACTACGAAATCTGCAAATCTATACTGGGGCTCATACAGAAGGGAATCCTGACCCCCATACAGGAAGATCGATCAGTCATCCGTGGCGGATCGCCTCTGGTAACCGCCGAACAGGCCCTTCTCATCCGCAGAATTTTGAGTCTGGAAGACGGGATGGGCCTGGGATGGGGGAAGGTTCTCCTTTTTGCGTCATCACCCGATCTCATCAAATTTTTTCTCGCCGATGCGGGAAACCTTGACGAGTTTCAACTTTCCAGGGATAACTTCTCCAATCAGGAGGTGCTCAACGCCTCCTTCGGTTCGCTGGGATCGTTGGAGATCAGTGATAAAACACGTCTCCAACTATTTGTTTTGCCCTCCAGGGATGTTTTCCAACCACTCTGGAAACCGTTCTCCGAGGGTTCCATCGGCGCCGTTCTTCTCACTCACGGAAACGAAAGTGACGTGAACGACCTGACGCTTGTGACGGAATTTGTCCACCAATCTCTCAAGCATCCCCTTGTTCATTGGGAAATCGAGCCGGAAGGAGCGGACCGGGTTTCAGCTACCGAGGTATTCAAGTCCCTTTTTGACCTCCTGTCAGAGGAGGAGAACAACCAGGAGATCAGACCTGCATGAGCCATAAAAAAACTAACATACTGATCGTTGACGACGATCCCGGCATTCAGGAGATAATGAGAATAGTCCTGGAAAGACAGGGCTACCGCGTGCATATCGCCGAGGATGGGGAGAAGGCTATAAGCAGATTTCTGGATGTCGGGCCTGATCTTGTGATCAGCGATATCTCCATGCCCAAAGGGGATGGTTTCAATGTGGCTATCCTCATTCGGAGCAAGGAAGGGAAGGAGAAGAAAACCCCCATACTCCTTGTCAGCGCTTTTTATGACGATCAGGGAAACCGTGATAACGCGGAACGCTGCGGCGCCGATGCGTTCCTTTCCAAGCCCTTCACTCAGCGACAGCTCCTTGACGCTGTCGAGGGGCTTCTGGATGGTTAAGGATGACGACTTGAAGTCATCATCGCGTCTATGGAGTTCAGCAAGAACCGGATTAACTGGAGGTAGAGCCGTCATGTTAAGAAATCGAAGGTTAACTATGACATTAGCCACGGCATTGGTGTCGATTATTCTGATGGCGGCTGCCGGTTGCGCGACCTATGGCAGTCCGGGCCAGACGCCCGCCGTACAGAACGAGATCACCTATCCACCGTATGATGGTCCCAAAAAACGGATAGCTGTGCTGGAATTCGATAACGACATCCAGGGACACTGGTGGGATAGAAGCTGGAATATATCGAGAAGGCTTACCGATATGGTTACCACGGAACTGATGAAGACAAATCGCTTCATTGTTGTGGAAAGAGGAGCTCTGGACGAAATACTGGCTGAACAGGACCTGGGATCTTCCGGAAGGATCCGCCGGGAAACAGCAGCCAAAGTCGGGGAACTTCTGGGCGCTCAGGTCCTGATTAAAGGGGCTGTCACGGAGTTTGCCCAGAAGGAGAGCGGCGGCATCGGAGGCCTGGCCATACACGGGATCGGCATTGTGGGGAGAACGGATACCGGGCATGTGGCCATCGATTTGAGGCTGATCGACTCAACAACCGGACAGGTTCAACAGTCCCACCGCTCCGAGGGCCGGATAAAGAGCACCGGATTTGGCGGTATTGCCTTCTTTCACGGGCTGGCATTCGGCGGGGCGGCATACAATAAAACCGCACTGGGCAAGGCAACGAGGCAGGCTGTTCAGAACGCCGTGAGCTATATCGTAAACGCCATGGATGCGCGTCCATGGGAAGGGAGAGTCGTGAAGGCCACCGGCGGGACGGTGTACGTCAACGGCGGGGCGAACATGAATATTACGACCGGGACAATTTTTTCCGTATACTCCAAGGGGGATGAACTGATCGATCCTGACACGGGACTGAGCCTCGGGAGCGTCCAGTCCAGGGCAGGAACCATCAGGGTTACCCAGGTAATGGAAAAGTTCTCCGTGGCCGAGACCCTGGAGGGGTCCGGTTTCAAGAGAGGAGACATCTTGAAGCTGCAATAATTCCGCGCAATGTGGGTGATAACCCCTTAACAGGGTTATTTAACACCCATTAACCGTTATTTCAATTTTGTATTGTTCGTAACTCGTTGAAAAAACGAAAGAATATTTAATTTGTCCCTCGCATAAAATGGTGCAACTTTTGCTTGAAACCGCTGGATATGTTCTGTTACAGCAGGAAAATACTGGTTGTCGACGACGAGCAGTTGGTGCGGTGGTCGGTGCGCCGGTACCTCGAAGCTGAGGGATTCGAGGCTTTCGAGGCGGATGGGGGTTCTCGTGCTCTGGAGATTATGGAGACCGAAGCCATCGATATTCTCATAACCGATCTGATGATGCCCGAGATGGACGGGGTGGAGTTAATCAGAAAAGCCGTTGCCCGCAACCCCGACCTTATCGTTCTCGTTATTACGGCAGACGACTCCTCTGACAAGGTTCTGGCGGCAGAGGAGGCAGGAGCGATGAAGACGTTCACGAAACCCATCCCGTTCAGGGAGCTCACCGGAACCATACATGGGCTAGTGTAACTTCCGGTGTGAAACCCGTCTCCTCTCGACTTTACTCCCCATCCCGGCGGTGGTAGGTTGCCCCCATGCGTGCCGTTTCCAGTTACATGGTGGCCATTCGGTCCCTGCTGTGCATCTATCCATGCACCATCCTTATTTCCGCCGCAGCCATCGGGTTCAGTTTTTTCGACAGGAGCGGGTTCGCGGTCCACAGGATTTTCGCCCGGGGCTGGGCCAGATCAGTTCTCAGGATCGCGGACATAAGGGTTTCGGTAAGAGGCCTGGATATCCTGTCAGAGCATACCGGCCCTTTCGTTGTGGTCATGAACCACCAGAGCCAGCTGGATATCCCCCTGGTTGTTTTCGCCCTTCCCCTTCAGCTTCGGTTTGTCGGGAAGATCGAGCTGAGCAGGATCCCCATTTTCGGCCGGGCCGTGAGGCGGATGGGGCATTTCTTAATTGATCGGAAAGACCACGCTGTGGCTACTGCCGCTTTTGCGGACGCCGGCGCCCTGATGGTTCGCACCGGCGTTTCAGTGGTTGTCGCTCCCGAAGGCACAAGATCCCCCGACGGCAAATTGCTCCCATTTAAAAAGGGAGCCTTTGTCCTTGCTATCCAGGCCGGTTTACCGGTACTGCCGATTACCGTCAGAGGGACCCGGGATGCAATGCCAAAAAGCGGCTACACCTCCTGGGGCGGGGCAGCCGAGCTTGTCATCGACAAACCGGTTTCCACCGTCGGGATGACCTACGACGACCGGGACAGACTCCTTGAGGAGACAAGGGCAATCATCGAGAGGAACCTTCCCTGACGGCCAACATGATAGAGTCGCAAAAAATCCATGATTTGGACGCCCTTCAACGGGCGCATTGATGACTTTTTACAAAGTCATCAACATGTCCTACTTCAAAAGGGTTTTCCTCTCTCTTTACGCCGCCATCTTCATATCATCCCTCGGCCTGGGGATTCTGAGTCCCATCCTTCCATCATATGTGGACCGTTTTGCCACGAGCGCATTGACCCTCGGTCTCGTGTTCGGCGCCTACTCCGCCTCCAGGACCATTTTTATGACACCCATCGGATATCTTTCCGACCGCATAAGCAGGAAGGTGTTCATCGTCACAGGGTTGGCCCTCTTTACCACAGTCTCCCCCCTATATGCGATGGCAAACGGAGTGATCCACCTGGTGCTCGTACGTTTTCTCCAGGGCCTCGCCGCCGCAATGATACTGCCTGTGGCCATGTCCTATATGGGGGACCTTGCTCCCAAAGGCAGGGAGGGCTTCGTCATGGGAACCTTCACGTCAGCATTTTTTGCCGGTCTTGGAGGTGGCCCGCTTATCGGCGGATACCTCAGGGACCGCTACTCCATGGATGCCGCTTTTTATGGGATGGGCATTCTGTCTCTGGCGGCCCTCATTGTCGTCATAGTTACACTCCCCACCGACGAGCACCCGCAGCACGGAACGAGAAAACGCGTAAAGGCCCGCGTCGAAAAACGGCAACTGCTCCCGACTGCGGATCTGGCGGGCCTTTTGATCTTTCGTTTCAGCCGAGCTATCGGCATCGGTTTTACGTGGGTCCTGATGCCCCTATTCGCCGTTGGGGAACTTCATCTGTCCTCTTTCCAGGTGGGTGTGCTCCTTTCAGTTAACACCGGCATTACGACCATCCTTCAGGCCCCATTCGGACACATGTCTGACCGTTTCGGCCACCTGAAGAGTTTATTTCTGGGAAGCGTCATTGGTGCGTTTGCAGTTGCCGGCATCTCATGGGCCGGCAATTTCAGGGATCTGATTATCGTCTTCCTTGCCATGGGAATTGCGGGTGGGTTGGTTGTGCCTGCAGGATCTGCCCTGGCGGTGAGAATAGGACAGGAACGCGGAATGGGAACTGTCATGGGGTTATACAATACATCACTGAGCCTCGGCACCATGCTGGGTCCCATCATAGGGGGGTTTATGGCTGATACCTGGGGGATACGGAGTGTCTTTCCCCTTGGAGGCGCCGTAGGGATTGCAGGGTGTCTGGCCCTGCTGTTTCTGTGGAGAAAAACTCCCTTGCCCCATGCTCTTGACAATGGGCATCCTAGATACTAGATTCCCTACCAGATGTTTACATTTACAGTAAAAATACTTTTGTCGCTCTTACTCCTCCTGGCGGCCGTCATCTACCCAAATGTCGCCCATGCAGATTACATCCGCATTGAAGGCAGCGTCGTCAACGTCAGGCAGGGCCCCGGCACAACATTTCCGGTCCTTTTCCAGGCGGATGCGGGCGAGGAATATTCACTTGTGAGTCTGGAGGGCCTCTGGTGCCGCATCACCCTCGATGGGGGCCGGGAAGCGTGGGTTTTTCGCAGGCTCGTAGCCGTGTTGCCGGGGACCATGCCGAATGTCGGGAAACGGGCCACTAAAGGCTCCGCGAAAATTAAAAAAAACGGCATGGATAAATACTTTTTTCCTGCAGGACTGCTCCTTCTGGGCGGTGTCCTCGTATGGAAAAGAAAAAAAATTGTCCGGTCCTGGACCCGGAAGATGCGTGATATTTCCGGATACAGAAGGGAAAGCCCGTTTCGATATGATGAACGCCCTCCGGAAAAAGACCGGTGGGAATTGTGATGGATTTAATTGACAACTCATTTCAGATTTGTTATTGACTGAGCGCATTTTCATGTACCCTGGACCCGATACTCTGGACTAACTGAGGTCATCGACTCACAATGAAGCTTAAATGCGATCTGCACATTCATACCAAGGAAGACCCCCGGCATCAGTTGAACTATACGGCTGAAGAGTTGATAGACCGTGCGGCCGAAAGGGGCTACCAGGTCATCTCCATCAGCAACCATAACACCGTTACCTACAGCGAGCAGCTGGCGCGATATGCCTCCATGCGCGGGATCCTCCTGATCCCCGGAGTTGAGGCCACTGTGATGGGAAAGCACGTTCTTATTTACGGCGTTGGCGAAATGGATGAAAAGTGGGGCCAGATGACCTTCTTTGACCTGAAAAGGGTCAGGGCCAATGGGGCGTTCGTTGTAGCGCCGCACCCTTTTTACCCAAATTATAACTGTCTTGGAACCCTCCTGAAACGATTTTCAGGCCTGTTTGATGCTGTGGAGTACTCGCATCTTTACACAAAAAAGGTCAACTTCAACCATAAAGCCCAAACCTTTGCATCTGAAAACAATCTCCCCATCCTTGGGCTTTCAGACGCACATTCTCTGAAGCAGCTTGATTATACTTTCACTGTTATTGATTCAGAACCTGACCAGAAAAGCATCTTTACCGCTATCCGGGAGGGGAAAACCTCCATTGTCACCCGGCCCGCCAAAATCTACACCAGCGGCCTGGTAGGGCTTCAGCTTTTAGGCACATTCCTCCTGCTGCACCTGTTCCGGTAGAACTTCCGCCTGCAAACCCCCTTATTTCACCTTGAGTAACAACCCCGTGGTGTGACCTGGGAGTGGTCACGCTGTGGTAAAATAATGAAGTTTGAGATTTGAGGTTCTTCGATACCTATACTGCCTTTACCTACAGCCTATAGCCTACAGCTTACAGCCTGCTTTTCACGTTGGACATTGGACGTTGGACGTTGGACCTATTTTACCCTATAATCCCAGTCCATGTCCGCTATTTTCAGCTATCAAGCCGTTGCCGAAGCCGCCCTCGCACGGTATTCCATTCCCTCACCCTGGATGCTGGGCCTGACAGACACCATTACGGTGACTGCAGGTGGGCTTTCGCTTCTATGCCTCATCCTCTTTGCATTCAGGAATCGCGAGAATAAAGCTTCAGCGGATCGGCCCGCCCGTTTTTTCATCAGGAAGGCAAAGAAGGCTGATAAAAAGGGCAATTACGCCGAAGCAGGGGCCCTGTACGCATCCGCAAAACGCTTTAAGGAATCGGCTGCGGCTTTTGTCAAGGTGGGAGAATATGAAAAGGCCGCGGAATCCTGCGTTGCCATGAGCGATTACGGGAACGCGGCGGAATGCCTGGTAAGGGTAGGTGCTCACGGCCAGGCAGCCGAGTTTTTCGCAAGAACAAAGAATTTTATTCAGGCCGCGGAGAACCTGGTCAAGGTTGATCGTTTCCATGAGGCTGCCCTGTTTTTTGAGAAAGGAGGGGACTCCCTGCACGCGTCAGAGTTTTTTTCCAGAACAGGTCACCACCAGAAAGCGGGTGAGCTTCTTGCCGAGGCTGGTAAGCATTCCAGAGCAGCTCCACTCCTTGTCAGGGCACTGCAGGAAAGGGTGAGCCACAGGGATCCATCCGTTGCCCCTGAGGAGGACCGTGTCTCGAAAAACCTGGCAGCGCTGGCATCCCTCAGCCTCTTGCAGGCCAACCAGAGAGGGAAAGCCGCAAAAGTTCTCGAAACCGGGGGCCACTTCAAGCAGGCCGCCAGGCTTTATGAGGAATTGGGTAAGGGTCGAAAAGCATCCGAACTCTACATGAGGGCCAAGGATGCAGCTTCTGCTGCCCGTATTCTGGGATCGTCAGACACACCTGAGGAGGGAGGATTGGATGTCGCCAGTGCCCTCCTGGAAGAAGGGAAGACGATGGAGGCCGGTGAGCTGTTCGGGCGTATTGGCGAATGGAGAAAAGCGGCAGAAGTTTTCGTTGCGGCCGGAGACAGGGAAAAGGCTGTTGAAGCCTTCGAAAAAGCGGGCGATTACCGTCTTGCCGCGGACATTCTCATCGAATTGGGGAGGTCTTCCGATGCGGCACACCTCCTCCTGGCCGGCGGCCGGCCTGAAGATGCAGCCGTGATTTTTCGGGATTTGGGGGAAACTGAGCAAGAGGCCAGTGCACTTTTTGACGCCGGCGCCTTCTTTCAGGCGGCACGATTCTTTATCTCTCTGGGAAAAGAAGAGAGAGCTACAGATGCCCTCCAGAAGGTTGAAAACTCCAGCCCGGATTACACCGAAGCGAACCGGCTTCTGGGAGATCTCTTTTTCGGCCAGAGGATGTGGTCCCTTGCCATTGCCGCATACCAGAACGCCATTGCGAACGAGACCCCCCGGAGGGACAATCTGGATTCCTTTTACAGGTACGCCGCGTCCCTGAAGGAAGACGACCAACTCCATGGGGCGGTATCGATTCTGGAAAAAATTCTTCTTGTGGATTATCATTACAGGGACGTAAAGGACCAGCTGACATCCATGAAGGCCCTTCTGGGGGCCTCTTCCCCGGGGCAGGGCAGGATTGTTGCCGACAAGTTTCCCCTCGACTCTACCATGGTCTCCGGCGGGCCCGGGCCTTCGGCAAAGGACGGCCGATACGAGATCATCGAGGAGGTTGGCAGGGGGGGGATGGGGGTCGTTTACAAGGCGAGGGACACCCTGCTGGACAGAGTCGTGGCCTATAAAGTTCTTCCGCCCCAGGTTCAGAGAAATCAGAGGGTTCTGGAGATGTTCCTGAGGGAAGCCAAATCGGCGGCCAGGCTTTCACATCCCAACATTGTCGTCATTTACGATGCCGACCAGAGAAGGGGCGAGTACTATATCGTCATGGAGTTCGTCGATGGGGACTCTCTTAAGGAGATACTTGAAAAACAGGGTATGTTTGAATTAAAGCCGGCGCTTGTCATCGCGGGACAGGTCCTGCGTGCCCTGGCATACGCCCACAGCAAGGACATCGTCCACAGGGACATTAAACCCGCCAATCTTCTCTGGTCAAGGGATGAAAAGCTGGTAAAAATAACCGACTTTGGGCTTGCGAGAGCCGTCGCGGAGGGTAGAAAGACCCACACGCAGATGGCCGGGACACCGTTTTACATGTCGCCGGAACAGATTCTCGGCGGAGAGATCGACCACCGGGCCGACCTGTATGCCGTCGGCGTTACTATCTATGAATTTCTCACCGGCACGGTACCGTTCAAAGAGGGGGACGTTATGTACCATCACGTTCACACCGCTCCACCGCCCCCTGAAAAATTCAACCCTTCAATCCCCCCGGCGTTGTCGAGGTTCATTCTCAAATGTATGGAGAAAAACGTGGATAAACGCTTCCATGATGCGGAAGCGGCCCTGACGGAGCTGAGGACCTTGGTGAAGTAAACAGGTTTCAATCGGACCCCGGATGCCGTGTCCCTTCCAGCTTGGCATCCCGGAAATCGGTGCCCACAATGTTGGCTCCGGTCATGTCGACCCTTGAAAAATCGGCCCCCGTCACAATTGCCCTCGAGAGATCGGCGTTTTGAAGGTTTGCACCTGAAAGATCCGAGCCCAGAAGGCTGCATCCGGCCACGATGGCGCCCCTCATGTCGGCCCCCCCCATCCTGCATTTCTTCAGTTTGGCATCGGTAAGCGTAGTTTCAACGAAGAAACACTTTGCCAGATTGGACCCTTCAGCGGTGACGTAGGTCATTTTAGAATAGCTGAAATCACCCTCGGCGCAATCTGAATTTGAAAGTTCCGCCTGCGTCATCTCGGTACTCCGAAAAATGGCCTTCCGAAGACCGGCATTGCCAAGGTTTACCCCCGCAAGGTTTGCCAGGGAAAAATCGGCTGCCGGCGCCTGGACATCCTGAAGGGTTGAATTCATGAGGTTAGCCTCCACAAACCCCGTGGAAGAAAGCTTCGATTTACTGAAATCCGTCCTGATCAGGGTGCTTTTCTTCAGGTCCGCCCCCGACAGATCGGCCCCGGCAAGGACTGCCCCCGACAAATTTGCTCCAACAAGAGAGGCCCCTCTCAAGGAAGCGCCGTCCAACCGTGATTCTTCCATGTCGACACCATCCATAATGGCGCCATTAGCATTGATGTTCCGGGCCTCGGAGCGTCTTATCGTGGCCCCTGAAAGGTTTGAGGCTGAAAGGTCACACCCGGTCAGTTTGGCATCGTCAACCGCTGCGCCGGAAAGATTTGTCTCCCTGAGGTCGGCGTTGGTAATATCGGCGGCAACCATACGGGTTTTCTTCATGTTGGCGCCTCTGAGCATGGCCCCGGCCAGGTCGGCGTAGGAGAGATCCGCACCTGAGAGGTTTGCCCGGCTCAGGTCGGCGTTGGAAAGGTCGGCATATTGCAGATTAACGCCATGCAGGTCCAGACCCGCCAGATCCTTCCCCTTCAGGGAGATTCTGACCAGGTTCAGGCCTGCCAGACTTTCGCCGGATTCCTTTTTCTGCAAAATCTCCTCGGGTGTTAGATCAGACAATAGTCACATCCTCCATTCAGGTCGACATTTTAAGGGTCGAGCCGACCCTTGTCAACAGCCCCACTGTGGGCTAATGTGAAATCCGGAAGGAGGAAAGAGTAAATGATCAAATCAGAGGAGATAATTCCTTTTCCATTCGCATCCGCACTCCTTGAGGACGTTCATCTGGACCCCGATATGTTCGACCGGATACTGAAGGGGGAAGGGGAAATGTCCTTGATGGAGTATGGTTTCTGCATCACATCCGCATCCCCGGTTGATTCATCCCGCAGATACGTCCTGTTTTTTCAGAGAAAACCCTACTCTGCGGGGAATATATCACCGATGGGAGATCTTCATGGAACCGGGATAAGGGAGTTCTTTATTTACCTCGCGCAGAACCCACAGACCCGCCTTTCCTTCATCCAGACCGATCCCGTCCTGCTGAAATCAATCCTTGTCCTTCAGGAACGCTCCCCTGAGACTGAAGGGGCTGCCGAGCACATAAAAATAGAAAACCTGGTGGTCGGCCTCATGGAAGGCCGAAAGGATTCCCTCGTAGCGCTGATCCAGGATGGCCGTTTCAGCCTGGCCTTCGTCAAGGGCGGAAAGGTCATCAAGGCCTATTTCTCCGATCAGGTGGTTCAATCCTCGGCTGGAATGGACTGGATTGACCTTTTCAAAAGGATCGAGATCAGCCAGATGAAGGGCAATACCATCAGAATCAGGGTATTCGAGAACCTGCGAACCACGCCTGCCGCCGACTACCTTGAGGGAAAACCGGCCTATCAGGGAGGGATTCTCAAACATTATACCAGACCAATGCCCGAGATCATCATCCGCGACCAGACCAGGACCCTGAAAAGGGTCAGTGTTACCTCATACCCCTTTGTCATTGGCCGGGACCCCGGGTCCGACCTTTTCCTCAACGATCCCGGTGTTTCCAGGAAACACGCCTCCCTGGGCGAGAAGGATGGAAAACTATTTATCACGGACATGGGCAGTCTGAATGGCATCCTCGTAAACGACCAGTTTACAAGGAGATTCGCCCTGCAGGATGGAGACAGGATCACCCTGGGAAGCCACATATTGCAGATCGTTCTTCCCAGGTCCCCTGCGGAGGATATCAGCCTTTTTTCTTCCGCTTCCGGGGATGCTACAATGGCAATGGACCGGAACGCCCGCATCAAGATTACCTGCCCTGAATGTGGAACCGCCGGCGCCGTGGAAGCGTCGAAGATTTACCGAAAAAAGCGGATCCGATTCAGGTGTCCGAAATGCGGCCAGAAGTTTGCCCCCACCGGGATCTAGAGGATTTACCGGATGCGGCACGAGGCAATTCTTTACGAAAAGAGGGACGATAACAGCGTTCATTGCCTCCTGTGTGCTCACAGATGCAGAATATTTCCTGGAAAAAGGGGAATATGCCGGGTCCGTGAGAACAGGGACGGGATCCTTTACAGCATGGTCTACGGAAAACTGGTCGCCGAGCATGTCGATCCCATCGAGAAGAAGCCCCTCTATCATTTCCTTCCGGGAAGCCTTTCATACTCCGTGGCGACCGCCGGCTGCAACCTGTCCTGCCGACATTGCCAGAATTATGAGATAAGCATCCTGCCATCCGTCGACACCGCTATTCCGGGCCAATACAGGGAACCTGACGAAGTTGTAAAAAAAGCCCTGGAATCCGGATGCCGATCCATATCTTACACGTACACCGAGCCGACCATCTTTCTTGAATATGCCCTGGACTGCTGCCGGCAGGGGAGGGACGCAGGGTTGAGAAACGTCTTCGTAACCAACGGGTTCATGACTCCCGAGGCTGTTAAGGTGCTTACGCCCTGCCTTGACGCTGCTAATGTGGATCTGAAGGGAGCTACGGAGGACTTCTATCGTCAGGTCTGCGGCGGGCACATGGAACCGGTCCTTGAAACAATCAGAGCCCTTTACGAGGCGGGTATCTGGATAGAGGTGACCACCCTCCTGATTCCAGGGCTGAACGATGACCAACGGTCCCTTGGGTTTATTTCGGAATTTATCGCCTCCATCGACCCGCTCATCCCATGGCACATATCCCGCTTTTTCCCGACCTACAAGATGACTGATCATCCCCCGACACCTCTGGGCGCCCTCAGGAGGGCTGAGAGAGACGGAAAGTCCGCAGGCCTCAAGTACACCTACATCGGGAACATCTCCCATGAAGACGACCAGACCTTATGCCACAGGTGCGGTAATCTTCTCCTTGAGCGAAGCGGTTTTACCCTCATAAACTCGAACCTTTCACAGGACGGTGCCTGCCCGAAATGCGGCACGGCATTTAACGGCATTCCGGGGGAGGGGAGTTGACGGATCGCTTCCTTCAAAGGGTTCTTGCCGTTTCCCGTGGGGATGAACCGGCAAGTCTACTCCTGAAAAACGCCAGGTTGATCAATACATTCACCGGTGAGATCCAGGAAACCGGCATCGCCATTATGGAGGACAGGATTGCCGGCCTGGGTGAATATGATGCGGATGAGGTCATCGACCTCGAAGGCTCGTACGTTGCCCCCGGGTTCATTGAGGCCCACTTCCACATTGAAAGTACCATGCTCCGGCCAGGTGAGCTGGCAAGGGTCATCGTCCCACGTGGGACCACCTGCATGGTGGCGGATCCACATGAAATAGCTAACGTATCGGGCCTTGAAGGGATCGAATTTATTCTGGCCGACAGTGAGGGGATCCCTCTTGACCTTTATCTCATGGCCCCCTCCTGCGTTCCGGCAACTACGTTCGAAACATCGGGCGCCGAAATCGGCATCAGGGAGATAGAGCGCCTTCTCAACCATCCAAGGGTACTCGGATTGGCTGAGGTTATGAACTTTCCCGGTGTGGTCCATGGAGATGATTCGATTATCACAAAGATCCTTGCCAGTGCAGGGAAACCGATCGACGGGCATGCCCCCATGCTTTCAGGCAAACCTCTGAACGCCTACGCCGCAGCCGGGATACAGTCTGATCACGAGTGTACAAATGCTGAGGAAGCTCGCGAAAAGGTCCGACTGGGCTTGCGCATCATGATGAGGGAGGGAACGAGCGCCCATGACCTGGCAAACCTCCTTCCGGCCGTTACCCAGGACAACTTCAGCCGCTTCATGCTGGTCACGGATGACCGCCACCCTGATGAACTCATGGAGTCAGGACACCTGGACCTCTTATTGAGGAAGGCGGCAAAGCATGGGCTCGACCCGGTACAGGCGATCAGGATGGTCACCATTAATCCGGCTGAGCACTTCGGTTTAAAGGGCCGTGGAGCCGTGGCGCCAGGGTATCTGGCAGATCTGGTTGTTTTTGACGACATGAAATCATTTCAGATCAGAGCTGTATTCAAATCGGGCAAAAAGGTGTCATCGAACGGAATTTACTTTCCTGAAGTAGAGCCGGCATCGGTTCAGAATAAATTGAGAAATTCAATTAACTTGCGCAGGATAACCGATGATTATTTAAGGATTTTTTTCTCTACAACCAACCCGTTGGCAAGGATCATGGAGATTGTCCCGGGGGCATTAATAACGAAGGGTTCCGTCGAAGAAATAAAGACTGATGAGGATGGTTTTTTTCTGCATGATTCCTCGATGGATCTCGCTTCACTGTTTGTCCTGGAGAGGCACCACGGCAGCGGAAGATGCGGTAAAGGGATCGTGAAGGGTTTCGGGCTCCAGAGGGGGGCCATAGCATCCAGCGTGGCACACGATTCTCACAATATCGTCTGTGTGTCAGCAGATTCAAAGAGTGCCGCTGCTGCCGTCAATGCTCTTATCGATAGTGGAGGCGGGCTTTCCGTAGCTGTGGATGGGGAATGCCTGGCTACGCTCGCTCTGCCGATTTCAGGCCTGCTTTATGATGGCGCCGCCGATTCCCTGGTGAGAAAACTGAGGGAAGTGAAATCCAGGGCGGGAAAAACCGGGTGCCCGCTTGAAGATCCTTTTATGATCCTGTCTTTTCTGGCCCTGCCCGTAATTCCGGAGTTGAAGCTTACCGACAGGGGCCTTTTTGACGTTACTGCATTTTCCCCGGTGGAACTGGAAGTGAGTGAATAATGATTCTGGTTCTTACCGTTCTGACTTTACATAATATACATTATGCGAATAAAAATATGTTATGGAATACGTTCCAGACCCATCCCCACCCCTGTCTCTGACACAGGGGTGATCAGGGGTGCTAGAGGAGTTCCGAGGTTGGCGGCTCATCCTCATACGAGGCTCCGAGGAGCGATCTGAGGGTCGGGGTAAACAGAAATGCAAGCCAGCCGATAACCACGGCTAACCACAGGGTCATGATGCGAATAATGATCGCAGCGGCAACGGAAAGGCTATTGGACATTCCAAAGATAATGCCCAGGCCCACCAGGGATCCCTCGGTTGCGCCCAATCCACCTAGAAAGAGGGTCAAAGCCCCGCCCATGATCGATGCCGAGTAGATGAAAACTCCCTCGAGGATTGAAAGGTGAAATCCCAGGCCGTTGGCCACCAGATAGTAACCGAATCCTTCAAGAAACCATGCGGCCAGGCTGAGGATCATGGACCCCGTGAAAATCCCGGGAGCCATAAGGCCCCAGCCGTAGTCGTAGAACTCGTGAGCATCCTCGGTAATACCCCTCAGGCGTTTGAATCGCCCTAGCCACTCGATTATCGCCCGCACAAATTTTTTGTTCCTGACAAGCAGGAGAAACACGACAATTAAAGCCCCGGCTCCCCCGGTCCAGAACGGGTTAAGTGACCCCAGCAAAAGGCCTGAAAAGGACAACAGGAGTATGGCGAGGACGTCGGTAAACCTCTCCATCAGGAGGACTGCCGTGGATACGGTGTACGGCACACGGTACCTGGCCTTGAGAATGAACGCCTTGATAAACTCCCCCACCTTCGCGGGGGTGACGGTAAAGGCGAAAGCAGACACAAAGACCAGGGCGTTGGGCCCGGGAGCGATCCGGTGGTTCATGCTCGACAGGTACCAATGCCACTTGATAAACCGGAGGAGGTAATTGCCAAGAGCCAGAAGGCCCACCTCAAGGAGGATGTGAGGAGGAAAATTTTCGAGAGCCGAAACAAGCCCGTGAAAATCAGCAATCAAGGAGAGCAGGGCAAAAACGGCGATGGCGCCGACCACGGTCCAGATCAGGAGGGTCTTCCCCTTCCACCTCCTCTTTGGTTTAGCGATAGGTGTCAAAAAGCCTGCCCCACTTGCCGTCGTTGAACTTCCGGATAATACCCTTGCCGACCAGGGGATACCAGAAATAGTCATGGTAGATGTTCGATGCCATTGGCGCCCAGAAGACGAGCGGCGAATGGAGAAGTAACTTTTCAAAGGGCTGCAGGGCGCCCTTCCGTATCAGCTGGTCCCCCCAGATAACGAAACTTCTCTTGACGGTGAAACCGAAATTAACCCCCGCGATATCCTCCCCCTGGATCTCGATCTCGGTGAGATCGGCTGTGCCGAGACCTCTCTCATGGGCCATTCTCAGATAAGGGATTGTCATGGGTTCAAACCCCATCATCGCCGCTGCCACCGAATCGATGGCCACGCTGTCGGAGCTCGCAATGATGTAATCCTTCTCAACGGGTATCATGGTCCTCGGGCCGGCGCCGTTTCCGCACACGGTCCCGTCCATAACGGCAAAAATGCCGGGATGAAGCTCCTTCTGCATGATAAGAAGGTCCACCAGAACCTCGTGAATGTACTTATGGGCATAGTGTCTGACGGTTTTAAGGAGCCCCCCAAAGGAGTTCTTGATGGCTCCGGTGGTGGTGCTGTGACCATGTGTCTTAACGGTAGGCAGATGGATCACGTTCTTGCCGATGTACATTTCAGGGATCTCGATCCCCTCAGGAAATATCTGATCCAGCTTGAGCAGCGGCTCCCTGAATTCGTGCTTTACCCACTTGACGTCGGTAAGGGGGGTAAACTTCAGTCCATGGGAATCGAGAACGGACATCCATCGGTTGTTTCGCGCTCCCTTGATGGGGTCGGTCACGACGGTCCTGTTCTCCACAGGGACGATCATGTCCAGGGGATACCCGTCTTCAATCATGGTCTTTACCACCCCGTGGACCTGCCATGGCTGGGAGGAACAGGCTGGAAAATATTTTGTCCACGAAAGGTTCAACTTCAGCATCGTAGGAATTTCCCTGCTTATGGCCTTCCTGTACCCTGCCTGCCGCATGAGCTTCCCATAATCGTCAACGACCGACTCAGGTGTTGTTTTCAGGACCACCACTCTGGATCCAGACATCCTGTTTATCCTCCAACGGCTTGATGTTTTACATTAATATAATTGTGTAAGTACCTATAGTCCATACGGTACTATTCCCTTCATTCCTGATAAATCGAGTCTTTGCACGAGATCGCTTCACATTGTGACGGTTCGCGATGACAGGCCTTGTGCTTATCCTCCACGTGTCCCCGCGTCCGTTTTTCCCCTCTGGACACTGGACTCTGGACTTGTTTTACCCTACAGCCTATTGCCTATAGCCCATGGCCTGCCTTTATCCCGCAAGATAGATTATCGCAACTGCCGCCATGCCCCATAGGAGGACAGATAACAGCAGCGGGCCGTCGAGCATAAGGGAGCGGGTCGGGCTTCCCCCGCTTTCGCGGATTTGTACCAGATAGAGATAACGGAAGATCCCGTAGATAACAAATGGAAGCGTCAGTATCATGTAACGGCCGCCGAAATTTGCGGCCACCTCGGGTGAGAGGGTGTAAATGGCGTAGGAAACGATGGTGGAGGCCGTGACGATGGATATGAGCTGGTCAAGGAACGGGATGGAATATTCCCTGAGGATACCCCTGTGGAGAACGGCGTTATCGCCCATGAGAACTATCTCATGCCGCCTTTTCGCAAAACCCAGAAAAAGGGCGATAAGCAGGGTGCACAGGATCAGCCACGGAGAGATGACCACCTTGATGGCAAGCGCGCCGGCCACCGCCCGGATAACGAAACCAAGGGCAATGGTGAATATGTCGAGAAGAACGACATTCTTTAAAAACAGGTTATAGGCGAGCTGAAGACCGAGGTAGGCCAGCACCGACATGGAAAAAGCGGCGCCGAGGGACACGGTCAGGGCCAGCGCCCCCGCCAGAAGCATGATCCCGAATGGCAGCGCACTCCCCACGGAAACCTCACCCGAGGCGATGGGACGGTTCTTTTTGTCCGAGTGGGTCCGGTCCTGCTCACGATCGACGATATCGTTAAAAACGTAAACGGCGCTGGAGGCGAGGCAGAAAGCAGCCACTGCTACCAAGGCCCTGGAAACATAGGATAACTCGAGCAGGTGCCGGGAAAATACAAGGGCCGCCAGCACGAAACCGTTTTTCAGCCACTGATGCGGCCTCATAAGCCGCCAGAACGGGTTGAGGCTCATGGGCTCCTCTCCGTTACCTCCGCCAGGATATGACGGAAAAACGATTGGTAGGAATCCAGAAGGGGCTGATCCCGGGCCTCGAACCTCATCACCAGGACCGGCTGGGTATTGCTGAAACGAACAAGGCCCCATCCCCCGTCGAAAACGGCTCTGACACCGTCAATATCAACGATCCTGCGAACGGCCGGCTTTTCGTTATCCTTTTTATGACGAGCCAGCGCCTCTGCGACCCTGGAGATAATCCGGGTTTTTTCCGTCTCAGGGCACGGGATGCGAATTTCCGGTGTGTTAAACACCTTCGGAACACCATCGAGAAGTTGGGAAAATGATGTAATTTTTCCGGAGGCGAGTGATCTTGCGTACACCTCCGCCAGCCTGACAGCAGCATAAAGCCCGTCGTCATATCCGTAATACCTGTCCGCAAAAAAGAGATGGCCGCTCACCTCCCCGGCCAGTGCAGCTCCGGTTTCCTTCATCTTTGCCTTGATGAGCGAATGGCCCGTTTTCCACATCAGGGCACTGCCCCCATATTTCTCAACCTCGTCGTAAAGAACCTGGGATGCCTTTACCTCAGAGATGATGAGAGGATGTTCATCCCCTCCCCTGCCGCCGGCTGCCTCGATTATGTCCCTGGCGAGGATAAGAAGGAGCATATCCCCCCAGATGACGTTTCCATTCTCATCCAGCAGCCCTATGCGGTCGGCATCGCCGTCCAGGGCAACACCCACGTCCGCTCCGGCCGCCCGTATGGCCTCTCTGAGGGCCTCCATGGCCTCCGGAAGGGTCGGATCGGGGTGGTGGTTTGGAAATCGTCCATCGGGCTCGCTGAACATCTCTACGATCTCGAAGCCCAGCCTCCTCATTATCTCCGGAAGGACCGGACCGGCGGTTCCGTTCCCGGAATCGATTACGATCTTCACCGGTCTGCCTATATCCGTGAGAATCTCCGGAAGGTCCGTAAACCTCCCGACGATCTCCTCCACGTAAAGGGAGATAATATCAATCTCCTCGACCTCTGGTGTAACCTCCGCGGGTGCAAAGGGCGGGGCTGATCGCGCCATCCGACCCAGAAGTTGCATGTCCTCTGAGTGGATCGTGTCCCTTCCTATGCCGAGTTTAAAACCGTTATCCTCGGGTGGATTGTGGCTCGCCGTTATCATGGCAAACGCATCAGGGCCAAGTTTAAACGCCGAGTAGTAGGTCAGCGGGGACGGGCACAGGCCCAGGTCCATTATTCTGCATCCAGCAAGATGGAGGCCGGACATAAAGGCATCTTTAAGAGCAGGGGAATGGAGGCGTGCGTCCATTCCAACTGAAACGAGTGGTGATGAGGTCTCAACCCGCTCCCGGATCATGCGGCCGAAAGCCCATCCGATCGCGAAGGAGATGCTGTCCGTGACCTCCGTTTCATAGGTCCCGCGGATATCGTAGGCCCTGAAAATATGCTGTGGAAAATCAGCGCCGGTCATGGATCCTTCCATAGATATCCTCGAACCTGACGATGTCATCCTCGCTGATGACATCCCCAAGCTGCACCTCGATGATGTTCAGGGACTCCGGGCCGGCATTTTCGAGGCGATGCCGGGTCTGCGTGGGGATGAAGGTTTTCTCGTTGACCTCCTGGACCGTTGTCTCCTCACCCACCGTAACCAGTGCCCTGCCGGCAACGACGACCCAGTGCTCGCTTCGGTGCCGATGCATCTGAAGGCTCAGTTTCTGTCCCGGGTCAACGGTTATTCTCTTGACGAGGTAACCGCTCCCCTCCTCCAGGACCCTGTAGGATCCCCACGGTTTTTGGACCGTGGGGTGCATGAGATGCTCCGTCCTCCCTTCCTCATCCAGGCGTCCGACGATCTTTCTCACGTCCTGCGACTCACCCCTGGGACAGATGAGAAGTGCGTCCTCGGCATCCACGACGATGACATCCTTCATCCCCGTGACGGCCAGCATCTTTCCGCTCCCCACCAGAAGGCTGCCCGATGTGTCGAACGCCATGACGTCGCCCCGGATAAGGTTCCCGTCGGCGTCCCTGCTCCCGATCTCGTACAGGGAATCCCAGCTTCCCACATCGCTCCAGCCGGCTGAGAGGGGGACCACCACGGCCTTTCGGGTTTTCTCCATGACCCCATGGTCTATGGAGATGGCCTCTAATTCATCGTAGGCGCGTTCGAGGCCGGAAAGGGACTCCAGCTCCACCATTTCAAGGGCCGTCATCATTTCCGGCAGGTATCGTCTCGCCTCATCTATGATGGTGGAAGCCGTAAAACAGAACATGCCGCTGTTCCAGAGGTAATCGCCCTTTTCCAGGAAGTTCTCTGCTCTCTCAAGCGTTGGTTTTTCCTCAAACTTTTCCACAACAAAGCAGCCGTTCATCTTCTCGCCGGCCTGGATATAGCCGTAACCGGTTTCCGGCCGCAAGGGAGGGATTCCGAAGGTGACAATGGACCCCGCGGCGGCGGCTTTTTCGGCGGTATCCAGCGCCCGTCCGAATGCCCCCGGGTCCTGGATTATGTGGTCGGCCGGAGCGACAATGACGACGGCGTCCGAATCCCTCCTTTGAATCAGCATCGCCCCCAGGAGGATGGCGGGCGCCGTGTTGCGCCCCGACGGCTCACCGACAATGAGGCAATTGTCGGCGGCGGGGGCGAGATAATCCGAAATCTGCCTCTTGATCTCGGGGCGAAGCCCATGGGAGGTTACAATAACCATCCTGTCCGAAGCGACCCTCGATTCCAGGCGCCTGACGGTATCCTGCAGGAGGGACAGTCCGCCCTCGTCGGCGAGGCTAAGAAGCTGTTTCGGGGAATAACGCCTGCTCAAAGGCCAGAGTCGTGTTCCGGAACCTCCGGCGAGTATGAGTGCGAAAAGATCGCCCATTAAATTTCCTTCCCGTGTTCACGGTACCATCTGATGGTGCGGGCAAGCCCATCCTCCAGGGATGTGGTGGCCGAAAAACCGAACGCCCTGGCCCTGGAGGTATCGAGACATCTCCTCGGCTGGCCGTCCGGCCGGGTGAGGTTCCACCTTATGGATCCCGTAAAGCCTGTGAGTTTCGCAATGAGCCCCACCAGGTCCCTTATGGTGATCTCCCTGCCGGATCCCAGGTTCACAGGTTCGGAACCATCGTAATCACGGGTGGCCTGAACAATTCCCCTTGCGCAGTCCTGTACGTAAAGAAACTCCCGTGTTGCGTTTCCTGAGCCCCAGACGTCGAGAATATCCCTTCCCCCATCCACCGCCTCAACGCACTTCCTGATAAGGGCCGGAATAACGTGGGAATCCTCCAGGTCGAAGTTGTCGTTGGGCCCGTAGAGGTTGACCGGGAGGAGAAATACGGCATTTAATCCATACTGTTCCCGGTAGGCCTGAGCCTGAACCAGAAGCGCCCTTTTGGCTACGCCGTAGGGAGCGTTGGTTTCCTCGGGATACCCGTCCCAGAGGGAATCCTCGGAAAACGGAACAGGGGTGTTTTTGGGGTAGGCGCATACGGTGCCCACCTGAACAAACTTCTCCACACCTTCGAGACGGGCCGCCTCCATGAGGTTGGCGCCCATAATGATGTTGTCGTAGAAGAGAACTCCCGGGTTTCTCCTGTTGAACCCGATCCCCCCGACACTGGCGGCGAGGTGGATAACGACTTCCTTCCCCCTTACGGCGGCGACACAGTTTTCCTGGATTCTGAGGTCAACATCCCGGCTCCTTGGTATGTGTATCCTGGACGACGAAACTCCTTCATCCCTGAGCGCCCGGGTGACGAAACCGCCCAGGAACCCGGCGCCGCCGGTAACCAGAATATTCTTTTCCCTCAGATCCATACCACCCCTATCGGTGCTGTCGCCCACATCTAGGGTCTCTTTATCCATCCGAAGTCCTTCTCCGCCAGAATCGCTTTTCCCTCCCCCGGCGAAGTGAGGCCTGCGGCCTCCATGTCGGAGTCAACCATGATCCTGACGAGTTCCCTGAAGGAGACCAGGGGCTTCCAGCCGAGTACGCGGCGGGCTTTGGAGGAGTCACCGGTGAGAACGTCCACCTCCGTGGGCCTGAAATATTTTGGATCGATCTCGACGTATTTCTGATGATCGAGCCCGGCGTAGGAAAACGCCTCAACGAGGAACTCCTCCACGGTGTGCGTCTCACCTGTTGAGATGACGAAATCTTCCGGGCGCTCCTGCTGGAGGATCATCCACATGGCCTTGACGTAATCGGGGGCGAACCCCCAGTCCCTGCCGGCCTTAAGGTTCCCCAGATAAAGTTTCTTCTGCCTGCCCGCCTGGATGTTGGCGAGAGCCCGGGTTATCTTCCGGGTAACGAACGTCTCACCCCTCCTTGGGCTTTCGTGGTTAAAAAGGATGCCGCTGCATGCGTAAAGGCTGTACGCCTCCCGGTAGTTTACGGTCATCCAGTGGGAGTAAACCTTTGCGGCCGCATAGGGGCTCCTGGGATAAAATACCGTGTTCTCGCCCTGGGGAGGGGGTGAATTACCGAACATCTCGCTGCTGGACGCCTGGTAATAGCGGGTCTTGATCCCGCTCCTCCGGATCGCCTCGAGGAGCCGTATCGTCCCCAGTCCCGTAACGTCGCCTGTGTATTCCGGGATGTCGAAGCTGACGCGAACGTGGCTCTGGGCCCCAAGATGGTAGATCTCGTCAGGATGGATGTTGTGGATGATGTTGTAAATCTGGCTTGGGTCCGCTAAGTCCCCGTAATGAAGATAGAAGGTGACGTTGTTGATGTGAGTATCCACATAGAGGTGGTCGATCCGTGCGGTATTGAAAGTGCTGGCCCTTCTGATGATTCCGTGAACCTCGTAGCCTTTCGCCAGAAGAAACTCAGCGAGATAGGATCCATCCTGCCCCGTAATGCCTGTGATCAACGCCTTTTTCATCGTTCCTACAACTCCCTCCGGTCCACGACCCTTTGCGCCTTTCCCTCGAACCTCTCGATGGTTTTCGGTTCCACGAGCTTGACATTCACCCCGAGGCCCAGTGTGCTGCGAAGGTCCTCCCTTATCCGGTCAAGGAGGTCGCGCTGCTTTTTCATCTCGTCGAAAAAGAAGGCCTCCGTGATTTCGACAAGAACCGCCATCGAATCCAGGGCGCCGTCTCGCGACAGGACGATCTGATAGTGGGGGGTAACACCCTCGAACTGGCTGAGTACCTCCTCAACCTGGCTCGGAAAGACGTTCACCCCCTTGATGATGATCATGTCATCGGATCGGCCCTTCACCTTCTCTATTTTTATCAGGGATCGTCCGCAGGGACAATCGTCAACATAAAGGCGTGTGAGATCCCTGGTTCTGAAACGTATCAGGGGCATCGCCTCGTTGGTTATGGTGGTAATCACCAGTTCCCCGACCTTGCCCATGGGCAGGCGCTCCCCGGTGTCCGGGTCAATAACCTCCGGAAGGTAGTGGTCCTCATTGAGGTGAAGACCTGATTTTACGATGCACTCCCCGGCCACGCCCGGGCCCATGACCTCAGAAAGGCCATAATTGTCGGTAGCTACTATCCCCAGCTTCTCCTCGAGTTCCGACCTCATCCTTTCGGACCATGGCTCGGAGCCGAAAAGGCCGTAACGCAGGCTTAGCCTCCGGAGGTCGATACTGTTTTTCTCCATCACCTCGCTGATAAACAGGGCATAGGAGGGGGTGCACACAAGTGCGGAAGTGCGGTAATCCTCCATGATCATCAACTGCTTCGCTGTGTTGCCGCTGGAGACAGGAATAACCGAGGCGCCGATCTTTTCAGCGCCGGCGTGCAGTCCGAACCCCCCGGTAAAAAGACCGTATCCGAAGGCGATCTGGACCACATCGTCCCTCGTAACGCCTCCGGAGGTGAGGATACGGGCAACCAGTTCACTCCACTTGTCCAGGTCGTTTCGCGAATAACAGATAACGGTTGGCTTGCCGGTTGTTCCCGTCGAGGAGTGAATGCGGACAACCTCCCTGAGGGGAACCGCGAGCATCCCGTAGGGATAGTTCTCGCGCAGGTCATCCTTTGTCGTAAAGGGGATCTTTTCCAGATCGTCCATGGTCCGTATGTCGGACGGCTGGAGGCCCAGATCGTCGAAACGACGCTGGTAGAACTTTACGTTCCTGTAAACCCGGTTCAGTGTGGATTGGAGCCTCTCGAACTGAAGCTGTTCCAGTTCATCCCGGGACATCTTTTCGGCCGATTCGTTCCATGCCCTGTAGTTATTCATATGAAACCCTCTTGATCACACATTCCTGTAAATGTCCAAACGCCCGGGACCCTGCCCCACGCTCAATCGGCGTCCCAGATCTCCTTCTTCCCCTTGCCCAGGTATGCCCGCTGGACCTCCCGGTTCTGCAATAATCGGTCGGCGCTGTCCTGAAGAACCACGGTCCCGGTCTCCAGCACATAGGCGCGATCGGCTACCGCGAGGGCCGCATGGGCATTCTGTTCAACCAGGAGGATCGTGACCCCGCTTTCCCTCAACCGTAAAATGACCCTGAAGATCTCCGCTGAAACGATGGGCGCCAACCCCAGGGAAGGCTCGTCCAGGAGCAGGAGTTTCGGCTGCGCCATAAGCGCCCTTGCGACAGCCAGCATCTGCTGTTCCCCTCCGCTTAAAGTGCCGGCCTGCTGGGATCTTCGTTCCTCAAGGGGCGGGAAAAGGGCAAATGCCTCCTCCAGACTCCGGGATATCTCATCCTTTTTCCCCGCACGATACCTGACGTAGGCTCCCAGTTTAAGGTTATCCTCCACGCTGAGGGGCGCAAAAACAAGGCGGCCCTCCGGGACCTGGGAGATCCCTCGCCTCACGATCCACTCCGGGGGACGGTTCTGGATCTCCTTGTCTCCGAGTTTAATCGTCCCGCTCTGCACTTTCAATAACCCGCTTATGGTGTGGATCAATGTTGTCTTGCCTGCTCCGTTGGCCCCTATAAGAGCAACGATCTCCCCCTCCCCCACATGGATGGAGATCCCCTTCAGGATCTGGATTCGTCCGTAGTATGTGGTAATATTCCGGACCCTCAGCAACGGTCAGCTACCTCCTTCGGCCTTCCTCACGGATCTACTAAACCCCGAGATAGGCCTTGAGCACTTTTTCGTCCTTGCGGATAGCCTCCGGATCACCCTGGGCAATAACCTTTCCCTGATCCATCACCATAACGCGTTCTGAAACCTCCATGACCAGGTCCATATCGTGTTCCACCAGGAGCACCGTAATATTTTCGTTTTTGATGCGTACAATCAGTTCGGCAAGGTCCTGTGTCTCCCTGTTGTTTAACCCCGCCGCCGGTTCATCCAGCATCAGGAGACGGGGCTCCGAGGCCAGCGCCCTGGCCATCTCGAGGAGCCTCTGGTTTCCGAACGGGAGGCCGGAGGCTATCCGTTCCCACTGTTCATCGAGGCCCACGAATCGCAGCCAATCCATGGAACGTTCCCGGATAGCTCGCTCTTCCCTGATCGCCGAAGGCAGCTTTACCGCAGATGAAAAAAATCCGGAGCTCGATCGCAGGTGCATCCCCACCATAACGTTCTCGAGGACCGTCATCTCGGAAAAAAGCTGCAGATTCTGAAAGGTCCTTGTGAGGCCGCGGGAGGCGATTCTGTGGGACTGCATTCCAGTGATCAGCTCCCCGTCGAAGACTATCTCGCCCGCGGAAGGCCGGAAAATTCCGGACACCACGTTAAAAAAAGTCGTTTTGCCGGCTCCGTTGGGCCCGATGACCGACTGTATGATCCCCCGGCGCACCTCTATGTCTACCCCGTTAAGGGCCTTGACACCGCCAAAATACTTCGTCAGTTTTTCCGTTTTGAGTAAGGGACTCACCTTTTATCACCTGCTCCGGCAGACTGACCGGTAAAGGCGCCAAAGACACGTATCATGAGCTCCTCAACCCCCCGAAGAAGTCCCCTCGGCATGAATATCATGACAACCAGAAGTACAAATCCAAAAACCGCGCTCTCATAATTCTCAAAAAATGCGAGAAATTCGGGCAGGCTTGTCAGGAGAGCGGCCCCGAATATCCCTCCCCAGACACTGCCCAGGCTCCCGATGACAACCATGGTCACCAGTTTAATTGAAAAGAGGAAACCGAAAGAGCTAGGGCTGATAAACCCGATGTAATGGGCATACAGCCATCCCGCCGTTGCGGCGTACATAGCTGAGAGGACAAAGATACCGACCTTGAAACGAGCTGTGTTCACACCCAGGACAGAGGCAGCTACTTCGGACCCGTGGATAGCGCGCAGCGCCCTGCCCACCCGCGACCGGATTAGGTTTATGGAAAGGATGAGAGAAACGAGAAGAAAACCACAGACCAGAAGATAATATGCCCTGTCGGATTCGAAGGGAATACCGAAAATGGACATGGGCTTGATCCCCACCAACCCCGAGGGGCCGCCCGTGAGGAAATCCATCTCCTGAAAGGCAATGTAGACTATGATGCCGAAGCCCAGGGTCGCCATTGCCAGGTAGTGGCCGTGGAGCTTGAGGGTGGGAATGCCGATAAGAAAGGCGATGGATGCGACGACGATGAGGGCTACGGCAAGTTCAGCCAGGGCGGGCCATCCATAGCGGACAGAAAGGATCCCGGACGCATAGGCCCCCAGCCCGTAAAACGCCGCATGGCCAAGGGATATCTGGCCGGTATATCCCATGAGAAGATCCAGCCCTATGACGGTGATGGAATTGATGCCTATTATGACGAGAAGGTTCAGATAGTAATCGTTGGTGACCAACAGGGGCATGCAAAGAGCGAGAACGGCAAACAGGATGAATCCTGCGTAAGGTGACCTCAGACCGGACCGGATGTTCACACCCGGTCTCCCCTGGTTCTGCCGAGAATCCCCTGGGGCCGAAAAAAGAGCATGAGCAGGAGAATAATGAAGGCGATGGCATCCTTGTACCCGCTGGAGATCAGGCCCGCTCCCAACGATTCCAGAACACCGAGTGAGATGCCACCCACCACCACCCCCCATGGGTTTCCCAGACCGCCGATGATGGCCGCGCAAAAACCTTTAAGGCCCAGGATTACGCCCATATCGTACTGGGCCATGCTTATGGGGGAAATAACAATGCCGGCAAGCGAACCGACGGCTCCGCTGAGGCCGAAGGACAGAAGGACCATGTTCCGCACGTCGATGCCCACGAGCCTTGCGGCTCGGGGCTGAACGGCGCTGGCCATCATCGCCTTTCCGGTGAGCGTCTTTCCAAAAAACTGCCTCAATCCCATGACGATGATAAATGCGGTCGCCATGACCCAGATGCTCTGCGGCTGCAGAACGGCGCCAAAAAAAGGAATCGGCTCTTCGCCCGAAAAAGCCTTCAAGAGATATGGTTCTTTTCCCCAGACAAGGCTCGCAATCCCCCTGATGAAGATGGACGCTCCGATGGTGATAATGATCAGCGTGATTGGGTTGGCTTCTTTAAGAGGTCTGATGGCAGTGAAATCGAATATCACCCCGACAAGGGCCACTGCCAGGGTTGCCAGAACGCAGGCCGCGATCAGGGGAAGATGCAGCAGCTGCACGCCCGAAATCGTAAAAAGGGCGCCCAGCATGACGAACTCCCCCTGCGCGAAGTTGATGATCTCCGTGGCGTTGTAGATAATGTTGAAACCAAGCCCTATAAGCGTATAGACGCTTCCGATGGTCACACCGGTTATGATGTACTGAAGAATCTGCTGGGATAAGGTCATGTTCTGCGTCCCTTGGACATACGAGGGGGCCGAAATTCGGCCCCCCTATTCTTTGGACTCTGGACCCGTCTTCGTCCTTCGGGCTACACCGCGGAAGGCCTTGGACTCTGGATTGATTTATTTTACTCGGCCAGTTTCCAGCTACCGTTCTCTATCTTGATCATGACGAAGTCGTCCTGGGTGAGGCCGTTGTGATCCTCGGGTGAAAAGTTGAACACTCCGCCCGTTCCGACGAAACCGTGAATCTTCTCTATCGCGCTGCGAATCGCTCCCCTGGTGGGATCCATCTTCTTGTCGGAGAGATTTCTTAGGGCCTGCACAGCGATATTAAAGGCGTCGTAGGCGTGTCCGCCGAAGGTACTGACGGAACCACCGAACCTCTTCTCGTAGTTGTCCCTGTAGCCGACCAGAACGGCCTTCTGGGGATCGGAATCGGGCAGCTGGTCTGCTACGAGCAACCTGCCTGCGGGGAGAAAGGTCCCCTCGGCAGCGCCGCCGGAAAGCTCGATGAACTTCTTTGAGGCAACGCCGTGGCTATTGTACAGCGGGATCGTTATGCCCAACTGCTTTCTGTTCTTGGCGATGACGGCAGGCCCGGGGTTTGTTCCCCAGCAGATAATGGCCTCGGCATCAGTGCCCTTTATCTTGGTCATCTGAACCGTCATATCCGTGTCCTTGGAACCGTACCGTTCATCGGCTACGACGGTAATGCCGTATTTATTTGCGAACTTCTTGAGCTGGACCCGGCCCGAATCGCCGAACCCGTTGCTGACCGTGATTATGGCGATCTTCTTCTTTCCCTCTTTCTGAAGCTTGGCGTAGATCTTTTCAACTGCCATGACGTCGGTCTGGGGCGTCTTGAATACCCACTTTTTTACCGGCTGAACGATACGGACCGATGCCGCGCAGGAGATCAACGGTATCTCGGCCTTCTGAATCACGTCTATTATGGCAAGGGTAGCTCCCGAGGTGGTGGGCCCGATAATGACGTCGACTTTATCCTTCTTGATAAGCTTCTTTGCCGCGGTGACGGTTTTGGTCGGATCGGCCTGGGTATCGTAGATAATCAGTTTAATCGGCGTACCGTTGATCCCGCCCTGGCTGTTGATGGATTCCTCCAGCATGGACGCCGTGTTTTTCTCGGGCAACCCGAGCATGGATGCCGGCCCGCTGGTTGCGAAGAGCGCGCCGATCTTGTACACCTTACGTGCCGCTGCGGGACCCGCCGAACCGACAACCATGGCCACGGCCAGGGTCAAAGCGGCACACAAAACCGTCGTTTTCCTGATCCAATTCATATCCTTTTCCTCCCGCCCCCTACCTCCTGGTAGTTTATTTCGCCCACAACGCGTTTTATCGCTGAAATGCGTTGCGCCTCGTTTAAAGCCCGTATAGCTCCTCGCTTGAAAGGAGCTTGAACGGGGTATCGGCAAAGATCTTTCCCGCCCGGTCCAGGTCCTCAAACCGGAATATGAGGATGGACTTACCGCCCTTCCTGTATGCGTACATATACTCGATATTGATGTCATTGACCCCGATGAGCTCAAGGAAGTCCGCCAGCCCGCCCGGCTGATCGGGGATGTCAACCGCCAGAACATCGTTTTCTCCTACGGTAAACCCGGCTGCCTTCAGAACGCGAACCGCCTTCCCGGTGTCACCGACCATAAGCCTCAATATGCCAAAATCGGCCGTGTCGGCAAGGGACAAGGTAAGGATATTGATGCCCTCGTCTCCGAGCGCCCGTGTTATCTGAGCAAGTCTGCCGGCTTTATTCTCCATAAAAACGGAAACCTGTTTGACCTTCATCTTGAACCCCCTACTGAATTTTTCGCTCGTCGATGACCCTTGTTGCCTTCCCTTCGAACCGTTGAAGGGTCTTCGGTTCAACCAGCTTTATCCTGGCCGAGATCCCCAGGATTTCCTTGCATTCACTTGTCACCTTTTTTTCCAGGGCCTCCAGCTTCCTTATTTCATCGGAGAACACTGCCTCGTTGACCTCGATCCTCACCTCCAGGGTATCCAGTGTGCCTTCCCTCCGAACTATAATCTGATAATGGGGTTCAAGTCCATCAATGTTCATGAGGAGGCTCTCAATCTGGCTTGGGAAGAAATTAACGCCCCTGATGATGAGCATGTCGTCGGTGCGGCCTGTCACGCGGTCCATCCTCACATGGGTTCTGCCGCAGCGGCACGGTTCCGGGAACAGCCGGGTTATATCCTTGGTCCGGTACCTGATAACCGGAAATGCCTCTTTGGTCAGGGTCGTAAATACGAGCTCCCCTTCCTCGCCGAATGGAAGCGCATCCCCCGTATCCGGGTCAATCACCTCCGGGATGAAGTGGTCCTCGAAGATATGCAGTCCGTTCTGGGCTTCGATGCACTCGACGCTGACTCCCGGCCCGATAACTTCGGAAAGGCCGTAGATGTCAACAGCCTGAATACCCAGCCTGGCCTCGACCTGCTGGCGCATGTTCCGGGACCACGGTTCAGCGCCGAAGATACCTATCCGTAGTTTGAGCCGGTCCTTCGTGACCCCCATTTCATCCATGGCTTCCGCGATGGTCAGGGCATATGAAGGGGTGCAGACGAGGACCGTGCTGCCGAAGTCCTCCATGATCATGATCTGCCGCTTTGTGTTCCCCCCGGAGATGGGGATAACGGTGGCTCCCAGCTTCTCCGATCCGTAGTGAAACCCGAGCCCGCCGGTAAAAAGGCCATAGCCATAGGCGTTCTGAACCACATCCCCTTTTTGAACGCCGGCACAGGACAAGGTCCTGGCCATGAGTGATGACCATGTATCGATATCCCGCCGGGTATACCCCACAACTGTCGGTTTTCCGGTTGTCCCTGAAGACGCGTGAATACGGACGACCTCGTGCAACGGAAGGGTAAAGAGCTTGAAAGGATAGTTATCCCTGAGGTCGGTTTTGTTTGTAAACGGCAATCTTTTCAGGTCATCCAGGGATTTGATCCGGGATGGATGAACCTTTGCCCTGTCAAAGGCCTCCTTGTAAAATGGTACGGTAGCGTAAACCCTCTCGGCGATTTTCCTGAGCCTGTAAGCCTGCAGCGATTCCAGTGCCTCCCTCGGCATGGTTTCGAATTCTTCGTCCCAGATCATGTGTCTCCTTTCCTGCATAAAGGCCAAAGCTCAACGTTATCAGGGCCGCAAAAAACCCATGCCCGTCATTGAAAGGAGATCAACGACACGGCAGCCCGTAATAATATCACGAGGCAAGGGACCGCCACGCTTCGCTCGTAATGACACATTCGAGCGAAATACGACTTTTTACCACCCTATCAACGGGAAACAGGATTTTATTTTGTAGACGAATCGTGTCCTTGTGTCAATATCCCCGATCCATATCCCAGCTCAAACGCCTCCAGGTTAACAGGCGCCAGATTCCCCGGCATGTTTTCCCTGATCACCGACCTCCAGACATCCCCGTCAACAGGGAGAAGCCTTGCCAGCGCCCCCATGAGGACGACATTTGCCGCCTTGGGTTCACCGAGCTGTGCCGCCAGCTTCTCCCCCTCTACAACCCGGGGATCGAACCCCCGCCGCCTGATTCTGTGAAGGGCATCGAAGGGATATGGGGACTCTCCTACCTGGGAGGTGTAGGGCAGAATGGCCCTGGTGTCGGTGAGGATGATACCACCGGCCGAAAGCCACTCGATGCTCCGTAATGTTTCGGCCAGTTCAAAACCCACCAGAAAGTCCACCTCCCCTTTGGGAATCAGGGGTGAATATATCTGCTTCCCGAACCTGACATAGGACTCCACCCGCCCACCCCTCTGGGACATCCCGTGGACCTCGCTTTTCTTCACGTCGTAGCCTGCCGCAAGAGCAACGTACGACAGCAATTCACTGGCGAGAATGGTGCCCTGACCCCCTACGCCCACAATGAGGACGTTGAAGATCCCGGATGAGACATCGATCATTTCAGCACCCCGATAGCCTCGAAGCGGCAAACCTGGAAACAGAGGCTGCAGCCCGTGCACTCCCTGGGATCAATGACCGGTTTTTCACCGGGCAAGCCGTCCTTCCTCGAAATGGCCGGGCAGCCGATACGCAGGCATATGCCGCAGTCGGTACACTTATCCTCGTAGATCTCATAGGGCGGCTCCCTTTTGACCGGCTGGTTCTTCAGCAGCATGCAGGCGCCCTGAACGACGATAACCGACGGCGCATCCCTGTTCATCTCCTCCATCAGCGCCGCATCGATCTCCTCCAGGTCGTATGCGTCAACGATCCTTATGTGTTCGATACCCAACCCCCGCAACAGGGTATCCCAGTTCACCTGCCGGGTACGGTTGCCCTTCATGTCAAAGCCGCTCCCGGGGTGGTTCTGACGGCCTGTCATGGCCGTGGTGAAGTTGTCAAGGATGAGGACAGTCGCGGGGATGCGGTTGAAGGCCATGTTCAAAACACCCCCCATGCCGCTGTGCAGGAAGGTCGAATCGCCGATGACCGCCACCACTTTGCCGTGCTGATCCGGAAGAACAGCCTCCATTCCGGCCGCCTGGTTGATTCCTGCGCCCATGCAGACGGTGGTGTGAATGGCTGACAGTGGTGGAGTCACGGCAAGCGTGTAGCATCCGATATCACCCGCCACAAAAATTTTCTTCCGGGAAAGGAGGTGAAATATCCCCCTGTGAGGGCATCCGATACACATGACGGGGGGCCTGACGGGTACAACCTCCGGTTCATGGGCCGGTACAACAGGGTCCTCACCGCGCCCCTCAATGGCCCGTCGGACAATACCCGAATCAAGTTCCCCGAGGCGGCTGATAATGGATTTCCCCTCAACTTTTATACCAAGCCCCCTGACCCACTCCTCGATGTGGGGCTCCAACTCCTCGACCACGATGAGCCTCTCGCAATTTTCGGCAAATTCCAGGATCATGCGCGTCGGCAGAGGGAACACCAGTCCAAGCTTCAATATGGAGGCGTTGGGAAACGCATCCCTGACATAATTGTAGCTTGCGCCCGAGGTAATTATTCCCAGGGCGGAATCCGCCGACTCGACCCTGTTAAAGGGGAATGTTTCGGAAAAGGCGGCCACGCGCGCGACCCGCTCGAACAGGTCCCTGTGCCTTGCCCTGGCGTTGGCGGGGACCATTACGTACTTGGCCGGGTCTTTTACCAGTCCGGGAACAGGTCGTTCCCCACTCTCTTCCCACTTTGAGACCTCGACGATTGATTTTCCATGGGAGATCCTCGTAGTGGTCCTGAGGAAAAAAGGAAGGTCAAATCTCTCGCTTAAAACGAACGCCTCCCTGGTAAAATCGAGGGCCTCCTGGCTGTTGGAAGGCTCGAGCATCGGGATGCAGGTAAATGAGGCATACCGGCGATTATCCTGCTCATTCTGGGAACTGTGAAGGGACGGGTCGTCAGCCGTGACGACGACGAAACCTCCCCTGATCCCAGTATAGGCAATGGTAAAAAGAGGATCTGCGGCCACATTGACGCCAACATGTTTCATGGCGGCAAGTGTCCGGTGCCCGGCGTAGGAAACACCGCTGGCCAGTTCCACGGCAATCTTTTCGTTTGGGGCCCAAATGGCCCTCACCCCACCGAGCCTGGAGATGTTCTCCAGAATCTCCGTGCTCGGTGTGCCAGGGTATCCAGATGCGAGGGAAACCCCTGCATCCAGGGCGCCCTGGGCAATGGCTTCGTTGCCGGAAAGAATACGTCTCAAGGGGATTCTTCTGTGGATTCACCCAGAAGGGCCAGTTCGGATTTTGCCTTAAGCCCTATAACGCTGTCGGAGAAATCCTGAATGACATTGCGGTATGTTTCGGCTGCCTTGTCCCTGTCACCTTTGAGTTCAAAGCATCTGGCACGGTCCATCATGAGGACAGGACGCATCTCAACGCCGCTGTTTTCCAGCAGGTTTCCATAGACGGAGAGGGCCTTTTCGTAGTTTCCGCCACCCTCGTATGCACGCCCGAGCAGATATGACACGCGAAGTTTTTCGGCAAAATCCGGCTCTCTGGAAATGAGATCTTCCAACACCGCGGCCGCTTCATTGTAGCTGCCCATGCGGACAAGTATGTTGGAAGCGTAGAGGGTTGCGGAATTTCCCTGAAGTGTTCCCGGATACGTGGATGACACCTTCCTGAAGGACTTCAAGGATTGCCTCAGCACATCTTTTACCGTCTGGGCATCTGTCGTTCCATTCTCAAATGTCTGAGACTGATAGTTTAAAACAGCAGCGCCAAGCGCCTCGCCTGCGGCTTTATCCCTGTTTGCCCTGTTCCACATAAGGCCGAAAACGACAAAAACCACCAGGACGATGGCTGTGCCGGAGTACAGGACAAGGTTGAGATTGTCCCGAGTCCGGTCCAGTATCCGCTGATAGAATGAGACAAACTCGTCAGGATCGGTGGTCTTCCTCTTTCGGATTCTTTTTTTAACGTAACCCATTAACTATCCTCCGTATTATTTTGATAGAACTGAAAATTTTATGTTATTGCAACTGATCCATGCTGGAGTTACCGTCCGTGCGCCATGATGGCGCTCAGAAGGCGGCCGGCATTCCGGATAACGGTTTCTCCCTCACTGGAATCGAGTCCCGCCGCCTCCAGAATTATTGCAGCCATGTCCAGGCTGATGAGATCGCCGGGAGCATGGGTATCCGTATTCAGAACGAGAGGCGCCCCGGAGGCCCTTCCGACAGCAGCCACGTGGCCATTGGCGGCAGAGTGGCCCGGTCTGGCGGTAATCTCCAGGAAAACCCCATTTTCAGCAGCCAGTGCGGCATCTGTCCTGGAAATAAGGCCGGGATGGGCCAGAATGTCTACATCCCGGCATCCGGCCGCGGCCGCGTTGGTTCCCGGAGTAACGGGCTCCGTTATGGTCTCTCCGTGCACTACTACCAGAAGCGCGCCCAATTCCCTGGCTCTTGCGGCTAACCCGGGGATTCTTTCAGGGGGAACGTGGGTAATCTCCACACCTGGAACGACCTGGAGCTTTGCTGTGCCCTTCCACGCGTCCGATGCCCTGACAGCCCGGCTCACAAGCTCTTCCAAATTCGTTTCATCAGCATGGTCCGTAATACCGATGGCCCGATACCCGGCCGAAATGGCCCGTCGGATGAGCTCCGAGTGTAGAAGTTCACCGTCGCTGGCAAAGGTGTGGGCGTGCAGGTCTATCATTCCCGTGCTACTCTTTCTGGGTACTTTTGCTTGACTCAAACGGGATAACACAGATGACGTTTCTTTTGTTGATGGCCACGAAAGGCACCTGGCTGCTCTTGCCTGTAGCCTTGACCCTGACCTCGACATCCGTGAGGTGGATGAACGGTTTTTCGTCATTCAGGACGTCGCTTTCCCTCCGGTCAATGTTGACGAGATGAAGCAGCCCTATGAATTCATAATGCTCCGTAATAACAAAGACCTTGGATTTCGCCTCTTTCAATATGTTTTTTCGATCGAATGACATGGCTCGACTCCCTTTTGTCTTGATAGGGTCATAAAAAATCCATTCGTGGCTTTCTCAAGAAAACCACTCGATGAATCTCTCGATTCCCTCCTCAATGGGTGTGGAGGGGTTGTAGCCCAGAGAAGAACGGGCATGGTCAATATCCGCGAAAGTGACAGGGACATCACCTGGCTGAACCGGAAGCATCCTCAGAATTGCCTTGCGGCCGACCCCCTTCTCGATCAACCCGATCAACTCAAGCAGCTCAACGGTCCTGGACTCGCCGAGATTGAAGATCTCGTATCCATGGGGCCTTTCAAGCGATCTCACAATTCCGTCAATAATATCCTCGACGAATGTATAATCCCTCCGGCTGTGACCATCACCATACACGGTAACAGCTTTTCCGTCTCTAATGAGTTTCGCAAAAAGGTGGATTGCCATCTCGGGCCTCTGCCTCGGCCCGTAAACGGTGAAAAAGCGGAGACAGGTTATGGGCATACCGAAAAGGTGATGGCAGGTGTGGCACAGAAGCTCTCCCGCCGCCTTGGATGCCGCGTAAGGGCTGATAGGACGGCTCACGGGGTCCTTTTCACTAAAGGGTGTCTTTTCCTGGCTCCCGTACACCGAGGAAGAGGATCCGAAGATAAAATTGGAAGCCCCTTGCTTCCTTGCGGCCTCCAGTACGACTGCAGTCCCGGTCACGTTGACATCGTAATAGAGAACCGGTTCCTCGATGGAGGGCCTGACCCCGGCCATGGCGGCGAGGTGGGCCACAGCTTCCGGCCTTTCCCCTTCGAAAAGTGTATTCACAAGGGTCACATCCCTTATGTCCCCCTCATGGAGGGAAAAACCCGGATTCGCCAACAGACCGGCAATATTATGCCTCTTAATGGCCGGGTCGTAAAAATCGTTGAAATTGTCCAGGCATACCACCTCACAGCCAAGCTCCAGCAGTCTCTCACACAGATGGGATCCGATAAATCCCGCTCCGCCCGTCACGAGGACCTTACCGGGTGCAATTCTCCCCGAAGCGGGGTCTTTTGCCTGTATTTCCACGGTGGTTACGGTCTTCCAACGGATATGTATTTAAACCCCATCTCCCGTGTGAGATTCGGGTCGCAGACATTTCGGAGATCAACGAGGACAGGCTCCTTCATAAGTTCCATGCACCTGGCCAGGTTCAGGAGACGAAATTGATTCCACTCGGTGACGATTACCATCACATCGGCATCCTCAACGGCATCATAGGCATTTTTGCAGTATTTTATCCCATCGTCGCCGAGGACATCCCTTGCCTGTCCCATGGCCGCGGGATCGTATGCTTTCACGTTCCCGCCTCCACCTGTGATCCCCCGAATAATTACCTCGGCGGGGGCATCCCGAAAATCGTCGGTATTGGGTTTGAACGCCAGGCCGAGAAGGGCGACCGTTTTTCCCATGAGCGAGCCGCCGGAGGCATGCAGGACTTTCTCAAATGCTCTCATCTTCTGCTTCTCATTGACCCTGATCACCGATTCCACGATTCCGGTCGGCTCTCCCACCTCCCTGGCGATCCGCGTCAGGGCGCTGGTGTCCTTGGGAAAGCAGGACCCCCCGTAGCCCGGTCCGGCATGAAGAAATTTCGGGCCGATCCGTCCATCAAGCCCCATGGCTCTGGCAATAACGTTGACATCGCCTCCAATGGCCTCGCAGATATTTCCCATCTCGTTAATAAAGGAGATCTTGGTGGCCAGAAAGGCGTTGGAGGCGTATTTTATAAGTTCGGCCGTAACGACGTTGGTTATCACAAAGGGCGTTTCGATGAGATACAGGGGCTTGTACAGGTCCTTGAGAATGGCCTTGGCCTGGGAACTTTCCGCCCCGATAACGATACGGTCAGGCCGCATGAAATCCTCGATAGCTGATCCCTCCCGCAGGAATTCCGGGTTCGAGGCGACATCAAAATCGTTGTCCGGCCTGTAGCCGGAAATGATCTCCCGAATCCTCTCTCCTGTTCCCACCGGAACTGTGCTCTTGGTAACGATCACCTTGTAATCGTTCATGTTCTTCCCGATGCTGCCGGCCACATCCTCCACATAGGTCAGATCGGCGCTTCCATCCTCCCGGGGTGGCGTTCCGACAGCGATGAAGATAACCAGGGATTCTTCAATTCCATCAACGATATTGGTGGAAAAGTGCAGCCTCCCCTCATCAGTATTTTTCCTCACCATCTCCTCGAGCCCGGGCTCGTAAATGGGGATCTTGCCTTTCTTGAGCATGGAGACCTTCTCCGGATCGTTGTCCACGCAGGTAACATCAACCCCGAACTCGGCGAAACAGGTTCCTGTCACCAGCCCGACGTACCCGGTTCCGATAACTGTAATGTGCATTTTAACCTCCTGATTAAGAGTCCAGAGGGGAAGAACAGTTCTGGACTTTCTTTATCTGTTCTTAATCCACCGGGGATGCTTGATCCCGAACTGTTGGATCTTGTAGTGCATCACCCTTTTTGTGATGCCCAGTATCTTTGCGGCGTCCTTCTGAACGAAGTTTGCTCTCCTCAGTGCGTCCACAACGGCGGCTTTCTCCATTTCTTTCAGAATCAGTCCCGAGTATCCTGAGGAAGCCACATTCTCATCGGGCAGCTGGATGTCCGACGCCTCAATTATCTCCCCGGTGCCGGTCAGAACGGAACGTTCGATAACGTTCTTCAATTCCCTGATATTCCCGGGCCATGGATACTCTGTGAGCTTCACGAAAGCTGAGGAGGAGATACTGACAACATCCTGTTTCATAAGCTCTTTTGGAAGAGATCTCAAAAAATATTCGGCAAGGAGGGGAATGTCTTCCTTTCGACTTCTCAATGGGGGAACCCGAATGGTGGTGGCAGATATCAATGAATACAGTTCCTCGCGGAACCCCCCTTCGCGCACCTTCTTTCCAAGGTCCGTGCTTGATGTGACAATAAGGCGGACGTCAAGTGAAATGGACTTCGAGTGTCCGATCCGAAGGAGTTTTCCGGTTTCAAGAAACTCGAGAATACGGTCCTGGTTGTCAAGGGAAACATGGGAGATTTCCTCGAGGAGGATGGTGCCGTCATTGGCCTGTTCGAAACGCCCGGTCCTGGCGCGGCCGGCGCCGTCAAAAGCGCCCCGTACGTGGCCGAAGAGGTCGCCGGCAAGGTATCTTTCCCGCATGCCGGCGCTGTTGACACGCACAAAACCCCCGCTATGACGTTCGCTGTTGTAATGGATCGCCCCCGCAATGAGTTTTCGACCGGTTCCCGGCTCTCCGTAAAGAAGGACCGGGCCGTCCACCATCGCAGCGCGTTCAGCCTCCTCCAGGAACTCCCTGGTCGAGTGGCTCCTTCCGATGATGTCCTCAAACCGGTATATGATGTCACGCTCGTGCCTGAGATAGGAGACCTCATTGCAGAGCATCCTGTGGCGAACCGCCTTTTCTACCCTCATCTCAAGTTCAGCAAGGCCAAACGGTTTCTGAAGATAATCGAACCCGCCCATCTTCATGGATTTTACGGCGCTGTCCACTGATCCGTAACTGGTCATTATGAGGACTTCAGTGTCTGGCGACTGGGATTTGGCCTCCCGGAGCACATCCATGCCGGAAATCCCCGGGAGCTTTACGTCACAGATAATGACGTCATACTTTGTATTGCCGATCAGCTGGAGGGCCGTCTCACCGTCAGGCGCCTCGTCAACCCTGTACCCGTTTTCCGACAGAACTCCAGCCACAAGTTCCCTGAAATCAAGATCATCCTCTACTACCAGCACCATTGCCAACTTCCGACTCCCCTCGCCCCCCGGCAGAACAGATTTCTGCACACAATTCCATGAGATGTTTCAATTTTGTAATAACTTTTAGGCAGTCATGTTGTCAATATGTTATAAAGGTTCCGCCTTCTGGATTGCCGCCCGTCTTCGCTCCTGTGGCTTCGACGTGGTAAACCGTCACTCTCGTTTCCCTCGATGCTCCTCGCAATGACATCGCTGGTCATTGGACATTGTTTTCTGGACCTCTTTACCCATAGCCCAGAGCCTACAGCGCATTGCCCGCTTTTCCCCTCTGGACTCTGGACTTTCGACTCTGGACTTTCGTTATCGGTTTTTGATCCATCGGGGATGCTTGATGCCGAACTGCTGGATTTTGTAGTGCATGACCCTCTTTGAGATTCCGAGGACCTCTGCGGCGTCCTTCTGGACATAGTCAGTCTTTCTCAGGGCCTCCAGGACCGCCTCCTTTTCCAGGTCCTTGAGATCGAGCGGGGAGGTGCCGGGGGTATGAACATCCCTGAATGGCATGACAGGGGCGGAGATATTAATGTCCGACACATCCAGATAGTCACCGTCAGACATGAGAACCGCTCGCTCAAGTGCATTTTCCAGCTCCCGGACGTTTCCCGGCCATGTGTAGCTGAGCATGGTCTTCATGGCCTGCTCACCGACACCCTTGACATCCCTCTTTAATTCCCCGTTAAAGCGCTTGATAAAGAAATCCGTGAGCAGGGGGATATCCCCCTGCCGTTCCCTGAGGGAGGGAAGAGGGATGTGAACGACATTCAAACGGTAAAACAGATCCTCTCTGAATGTACCTATCTCCATCTCCCTGGCGAGGTCCTTGTTGGTAGCCGCTATGATCCTCACATCCGACGTAATGACCGCATTGCCTCCGAGCCTTTCAAACTGCCGGTCCTGGATCACACGGAGTATCTTGGCCTGAATAAGGGGGCTCATGTCCCCGATCTCGTCCAGGAGGATACTCCCGCCGTTCGCCTGTTCAAAACGCCCTATTCTCTGGTTGACAGCACCTGTGAACGCCCCCTTTTCATGGCCGAACAGCTCGCTCTCAAGAAGGTTTTCCGGGATGGCAGCGCAGTTAACCTTGATAAAGCTGTTTTTTGCCCTTGGGCTGTTGTAATGGATCGCCCCGGCGATAAGTTCTTTTCCGGTCCCGGTCTCACCGGTGATAAGGACGTTGGTTGAGGATGGAGCCACCCTGGATACATCGCGGTAAACTTTCTTTATGGCCGGGCTCTCCCCGATAAAGTCCTCAATCCTGTAGACGATATCCCTCTCATGACGCAGATAATCCACCTCGTTTTTCAGCATTCTCTGCTGCAGAGCCTTTTCAACGCGCATTTCCAGCTCCGGTATGCCGAACGGCTTCTGCAGGAAATCAAAGGCCCCAAGTTTCATGGCCTCGATGGCTGTTTCGATGGTCCCGTAGGCGGTCATGATCAACACGTCGGTGGCCGGAGCGTTGGCCTTCGAATGCTTCAGGACCTCCATCCCGCTGATCCCGGGAAGTTTAAGGTCCGTGATCACCACATCGTAATTCCACCGGGACAGCAATTGAAGTGCTGTCTCACCATCTGCCGCCTCGTCCACATTGTGACCATCGGCAATAAACACCTTGACGATGCCCTTGCGAAGCACCGCCTGGTCTTCCACTATCAGAAACCTGCCCACGTCAAATCTCCTGTTGTAATGCTGTCTAACCCTCCACAGATGTGAATTTGGGTAGTATAACCTTGAATTTGGTCCCTTTTCCATAGGCGCTTTCAATGTCCAGAATACCCCAGTGCTCCGTAACCACTTTCTGGGCAAGGGACATGCCGATCCCCGTTCCACCGTTTTTTGTAGTAAAGAAAGGGGTGAAGACCTTGCCGATCACATCCTCCGGGATTCCGACACCCGTATCGGCTATCTCCACCACGATGTTCTCCATTTCCCGTACGACATGATTCGTGAAAGTTTCGGGAACCTGACCTCCCGCTTCCGAAGGCACTGTGTATATGGACACGCTCAATGTACCTCCATCGGGCATCGCCTCACAGGAGTTGACAATGATGTTTCCCAGCGCATGGGAGATCTGGGGTGTGTCAAGGAGCACGGGGCCGATATCGTTCAATGTGAGCGAAATTTCGATGTCATTCCTGCCCTGGAGGCATTCATTCAGGGTGTCGGTGAGCACCGCGTTGAGATCACAGTACTGCAGGTTCAAAGGCCTGGATCGGACGAAATCCAGGGTCTGGGTAATAATCGTATTGAGCCTTTTAACTTCCGAAAGGATATCCCGTACGGATTCCGTGCGTGATGGATCCTTCTCATCCTTCAAAAGGAGGCCGGCGGATACCTCGATGGCGGCAAGAGGGTTGCGTATCTCATGCGCGAGCCAGGCAGCCATCTCACCCAGGGATACAAGGCGATCCCTGATCCGTTCCTTCGTTTCCTGGCGTTCAACCTCAGTAAGATCCTTGAAGAACAGGGCCGTTCCCAGCCGTTCACCATCGTCCCCGTAAACCGGGGAAAGGGTGTACCCTACAACCTTCCGGTCTCCGGCAGGCCGCCCCTTCAATTCCAGCTCGGCTCGATCCGGCAGAGTGTGGATGTCGAAGGAGGTCATGAGCAGATCCGAAAGATACGGGTAGGCCGCAAAGACATCTCTGCAGCTTTTCCCTATTGCGATGTCCTCGTTGCCGAGGGAGAGGATTTTTCTTGCAGACCGGTTCAGGACAAGCACACTTCCCTCCCTGTCAATGACGACGAGCGCGCTCTTCATGTGCTTCAGGACTTTCAGCGCGAAACCGTCGCGGGAGATCATTGCCCGGCCCACCGGGCCTTGCGGAACCATTGAAAGGTCCTGCGTAAACCATCCTCGAGACCAACTGCCGGTTTGTAGCCGATATGGGCGGAAGCCGCTGAAATATCAGCCCTGGAGTGTCTTATGTCACCTGGCCGTGGATCGGAGTACACCTTTTCGGCCGATACGCCCGAGACGGCTTCGAGAGCCTTCAGGAGCCCGTTAATAGTGACCTTCTCTCCACCGGCGATGTTCATCACCTGTCCGTTGAGCCCCTCGGACCTGAGGGCCTGAAGATTGGCCCGTACCACGTCCCCGACGTAGACAAAGTCCCTGGTTTGCTCCCCATCCCCGTAGATATGGACCGGTTCGTCCTTCAGGATGGCCGACATGAAAATGGGAACCGCGGCGGCGTACTGACTTTCAGGGTCCTGCCGGGCGCCGAATACGTTAAAGTATCTCAGGGATGCTGTCTTTAGACCGAAAAGAGCTGAATATTGCCTGCAGTAGTATTCCCCGGCAAGCTTGTGAAGTGCATAAGGGGACATCGGATCAGGTTTCATGTTCTCTTTTTTCGGCATGGCGGGACCATCCCCGTAAACAGCCGCGGATGAGGAAAAGATGAATCCCTGAACGCTATTTTTCCGTGCGGCCTGAAGCATGTTCAGGGTGCCGGTGAGGTTTATCTCATGGGAGAGGATCGGTTCCTCAATGCTTCCCGAAACCGAGGCGAGGGCCGCGAGATGGAACACGGCGGTGACGCCCTTCACGGCTTTCAGACAGGATTGAAGGTCCCTTACGTCCGATTCCCAGACGGCTTCGATATCGCCCGCAACTTCCTGGAGGTTTTTCCTGTGTCCTGTCATGAAGTTATCGAGCACGGATACCCTGTAACCCTCAGACAGGAGCCCACGGACCAGGTGCGATCCGATGAACCCCCCACCGCCGGTAACGAGCACCCGATCATTCATACGCGGCCTCCAATATCTAGATTCTCCAGATCTTCGGCCCGTTCTTTCCCTTGAGCGCATTTCTCGTGTCGAGTATGAGGGGTGCGTTTGACACGATCATGTCGTAATTGAACAGGTCGTGATCGGTGACGATGATCACGAGATCGGCCATCTGCAGGAGGTCAGGCGTAGCCTCAACTGCGGTGAAAGAACGTTCCCCGATGTCAAGGGTGGGGATGTATGGATCGGAAAAGGAAAGCTGAACCCCTTTATCACTCAGTCGATTCATGATGTCCAGAGCAGGCGATTCACGCAGGTCGTCGATATTTTTCTTGTACGCCACCCCCAAAATCACGATGCGGGCGCCTTTTAACGCTTTGCCGACATCGTTAAGGGCGTCAACCGCTCTGGAAACCACGTGGGTGGGCATGAAACTGTTGACTTGCCCTGCCAGTTCGATAAATCTGGCCTCGAAACCTACCGAACGGGCCTTCCAGGAGAGGTAATAGGGGTCGATAGGTATGCAGTGTCCCCCGAGGCCGGGGCCGGGATAGAACGGAAGGAACCCGAAAGGTTTGGTTGAAGCGCCTTCGATGACCTCCCAGACATCGATTTCCAGCCGGTCGCACATGAGGGCCAGTTCGTTGACCAGACCGATATTAACACTTCTGAAGGTATTCTCGTGGATTTTCACCATCTCGGCGACGGCCGTGGTGCTCACAGGAAAGACCTTTTCCAGAAACTGCCTGTAAAAGAGGACCGCGACTTCAGTACATTTGGAGGTTGCGCCGCCTACCACCTTAGGGATGTTCCTGGTATTGAATGTCGGGTTCCCCGGATCCACCCTTTCCGGTGAGAATGCGACAAAGATGTCCTTCCCCAACTTCAGGTCTGTCCCCGTAACGGCAGGCACAACGATCTCATCGGTGGTCCCGGGGTAGGTGGTACTTTCCAGAATTATCATCATCCCCGAGTGAACATGAGGTTTTATCCCCTCGAGGCTGTCGACAATAAAGGAGATATCCGGATCCCTGGTCTTGTTCAAGGGAGTCGGCACACAGATGTTGACGGTGTCGCAATCCGAGAGGACGGAAAAATCGACGGTTGCGGAAAAGGCGCCTGATTCAGTGACCTTTTTAAGGACATCGGAGGGCACGTCCGGTATGTACGACTCCCCTTCCAGGACGCGGGCGGCTTTGGATGGGTCGTTGTCTATCCCGACAACATTGAAACCGGCAAGTGCAAGTTCCACGGCCAGGGGAAGGCCCACATATCCCAGGCCGATTACCGCACACACCGCGGTTCGGGTTTCAATCTTTTTTTTCAGCTCAGCTAGATTCGACATGGTTGGTCTCCGGTTAATGTGTGTGACAAACGGATGCGAGAAAAAAGTTTTCAGTCACATACTGACAGGGTCGTAAAAAGTCTTCAAATACTCGTTTTTGCGATGACCCGAAATTTCAGTAATTAACATATTTGCTAACTTGGGAAAATATATGTAAATCCAGGGATGGTCAAGGAGAGAATTGTCGGTTACACACCGGAGAATGCTGATCCGGCATGGGTTGCGGGGCTGCACCTGCATTGACACCGGTATTATTGAGTGCTAGTTTCCATTACTCGTTTTCAGGCTTCAAATGCCCTCGTAGCTCAGCAGGATAGAGCACAGGATTCCTAATCCTGGGGCCGCAGGTTCGAGTCCTGCCGGGGGCACCATCCTTCGCTTCCTGGCGAAGCTTCCTCCTTCGCTATCCACTGCCGGGTCGTCACACAACTCAACCCATATGTCATCGACAGGGTGTGGTTCAGTACCATTGTCGGTTGTTGTGATTCTCGTGGCACGTACCGGCACAGGTTACGTTGCCGCTCCCCGGAGAAAAGGTGATTCCAGAAGGCGCCTGGAGGTTCACAATGTTGTCATAACCGTGGTTGAGACCCGCGCCCGATCCGCCGCCGCTGTGGCAGTCGGAACAGGTGGCGACGCTTTTGTGTTTGTCATGCTTCCCCTGCAGATTGGGGAAATTACTGTATACGGGGGCTCCGCCGTCGGGGGGTTTTCCGTGGCAGGACCTGCAGTTAGTGTAGATGTAGGGGCTTCCCCCCTTGTGGCAGGTGGTACACGCGGGGGCGAATGACTGGGCAGAACCGTCGATACTGTGGCAACCGGAACAGTTCCCATCGAAATCCACCTGCAGCGGCGCAACCTGGTTGTGGTCCAGAGAGGGAACGCTATGGGAACTTCCATGGCAGTTGTGACAGAACGGCGTGGGCATGTTGCCGAACTGGTTGTTGACATCATGGCAGTTGATGCAAACAGTCTCGTCAGGGGTGCCCTTGAACTGGCCGTGGGATACTACCGGATCCGTGTGGGTGAGGGGGTGGGCCCAGACACCGGGTATCCAGGGCGATGAAAGGCCCGCGGCAATTCCCCGTTCCCTTTTTATCCTGTTTATCCCTGTTTTCATCTCAACCTCCGGAATATCACAGACAGTTTCCCTGGTTCGCGGGCTCTGTATATATTATTAGAGTCGTAAAAAGTGCATCCGTTACCTTTTACTCCACGGAAAGCGAAAAGTGTCATTTCCGCTCTCCTCACAAATCTTCGATTTGAGGCCCCCAAGTGGGCGCATTGATGACTTTTCACGAAGTCATCAATGATGGCACCTGCCGCATACCCGGTTGTTCCGGTTGCCGTGACAAGTCAGACACGATCCCGGGTCGATCCTCCCTTCCTTCTGGTGCTGTATTATGAAATCTCCCCGATGGGGCAGGCCCAGATCAGGACGATTGCCGTACTTGATTCCAGGCTTGAGTTCCTCACGGACGGCATGACACGTCTGACACCAGGAGGGTGAGTGACAGGTGGAACAGAGGTTCTGGGTCTGAGAGGCGTAAGATCCGTGTTCCTTGAGAAAAACCGCCGTGTGCGGGAAAGAGCCGTAGGGTTTAAGGGCTCCGGACGTTTCGTCTTCGTGACATTCGAGACAGTTGACCCTGCCCTGCTCAAGCTCCTCCGGGTGGCGGAGCGGTACCGACTCTCTTGTGGATAACCCGGAGCAGGCGGTCAGGAGAAGCAGCACCGGCACAAAAAGCAGAAATCCCCTCACGTACCTCATAATTACTTCCCTCCCCATGATCCGTCCAGGGCAAAGTCCGCCCTGAGCAGTATGGTCAGATCCTTGGCATACCGGGGGCTCCGGGTGTATCTCACGTCGCCGGAAAGAGAAAGAAGGGTACTGGCCTTCCAACCGGCAGAGCCTACAATCTGGGTGGAGGTATCCACTCCGTTGACGGGCACCTCGTAGAGATAGGTCAGGGCATCGAGGGAAAAACTCCACTTCCTGACGGTTCCCATGAGCCATCCTCTTAATTCCCGATATTCGTTCTCCGACAGATCGGCAGTCTGAAGGGCTGCCGAAAAACCGAGCAGGTTCAGGACCCCTTCCATCTGAAGGCGAAAGCCAAGCTCTCCGTAGGCAGCGTCACCCGGATCATCGGCGTCGTGGTGGATTCTTTTGACGCCGGCCTGAACGGACAGTCTCTCAGTGGCCTGCCAGTCACAGTCCGCGAACAGTTTTCGGACCTTGTCGCTGCCATTTGCGGACGGCGGCAGAAACGCCGGATGAAGGGATTTTTGAAACAGACCATCGTAGCGGTAACCTTCAGTGCCCAGTTCAAGGTCAATAGTGTTGACGGGGACCAGGCGGAACGCTACCCGATGAGAGGCAAGTTCGCTGGTGGTCAGGTTGTAAACAATCTTACCGGTGAGATCCCATGAAGGCGCGAAACGCACCCAGAGATCGCCGCCTGCTTCCTCCCGGTTTTTACCCTGAAAATCCCCATTCTCGAAGAGGTAGCCAAAACCGGCTTCGGCAAGACCGGGACGGACGTAAAAGACCCTTCCCCCCACGAGGGAGTTCCCTCCCCCCGAAGCTATAATTGAGTTCTCCACCGGGTTCCCGGCGTAGAATGACGCGCCGAAGCCCCCTTTCCCTGTGCCCTTCAGAAAAAGGCCGTCCAGGGTTTCGGTGGTAGTACCCTCGGCCAGGAAGAACCTGCCCAGTTTCGCCTGGCCGTTTCCGGTGGGATACCGGTATTGGAGGTAGGCGCTGGAAATGTCGCCGCTGTTCCTTCCGCCTGCTGATGCATCCGCGAGATCGACCCTCCCCCATCCGTACGAATGGAACGATAGATTAGCCTCCTTGAGGTCCCATACGTCAAGGGACAGGTACTCGTAAAGGGGAGCCAGATGGTCATTGGGACCGATTGCGTTATCACGTTCGTGGAGATAGAGATAGGATCTGGAAGAAAGGGAATATTCAGCTGCCCAGGCGACAGGAACCATGGATGCAAGAACCACCAGACAACCCAAGACCGTCAAAAAAAGCGGAAAATATCCACAACCATTCTTTCTGAAAGCTCCCATTCTCCCAGTTCCCTTCAGCTGTTCGACCAACAATAAGACGGACAAGATCCTCAAGACTCATGAACGAAAAACCCTATCCGGGCCCATTCTGGTACAATTCCACGATTCCGGTCAAGAACATTCTGGCGATTTGGGACGACAGGAGATGGCGGGCTATTCAGTAACAACCTTTCTGAAGTCGGCTATCCGTTCGAAAAGTGTGGAAACTGCTGCAAGGATGGAGAGTCGATTTTCCCTGACCTCCGGGTCCTTGTCCATGACCATGACTCCGTCGAAAAAACCGTCAACCGGCGCCTTGAGTGCGGCCAGGGCAATAAGAACGCCACTATAGTCTCCCGCAGCCAGCATGCCTTTCACCTGGTTCCCGACGGAATCGGCAGCCTCAAGCAGCTCTTTTTCCGCTTTTTCGGACAGAACGTCCCGGTTCAAGGATCCCCGGAAATCAGCCGGGATGATATTCATAACCCGTTTGAAGGACAACATCAGATCGGTGAATCCAGCCTGCTGTGCGAAATCTCCAAGCGCCTCCAGTCGCGCGGCGGCATCAACGGGATCCTCCCACTGCTCCTCGAGAACAGCCTGCACCAGATCGTAACGATGGCCTTTTCCGGTGAAAAGGTTCTGCAGCCGCCCCTTGAAGAACTCATGCAGCCTGGCCGTGACTTCCTCTGACGGAATATCTATCTTTCCCTGGAGAAGATCCAGGGAACGGACCATCATGTCGGATATGGAGACCCTCCAACCCTGGTCCATTAGGATGGCGATAATGGCAAGGGCATGGCGCCTGAGACCGTAGGGATCGGCTGTCCCAGAGGGTGTGATCCCGATGCCGAAACATCCGCAAACGGTATCGAGCCTGTCCGCAATACTGACCACCGCCCCGCCGACAGTTCCGGGCGTCTTTCCCCCGGAGGTCTTTGGCAGGTAGTGATCGACAATACCCTGCGCGACCTCTTCCCCGACGCCTTCGAGCAGGGCGTATTCCTTTCCCATAACCCCCTGAAGGTCCGCAAACTCACCCACCATCTGGGTCACAAGATCCCCTTTGCACAAATAGGCAACCTGGAGGACCTCATCCACCCGATCGGGCGCCACAGCCTCCGCGAGGGTCCGGGCGATTTCCGAGAACCTCTCCATCTTCTCAAAAGAGGTCCCGAGCTTCTCCTGGAAGACGACGTCCTTGAGCTCCTCGATCCTCTGCTCCAACGGAACTTTCCTGTCCTCCTGGAAGAAGAACATGCCGTCCTCCAGTCTCGCCCGAAGCACACGCTCATTGCCCTTGATGACCACGGTGTCATCGTCCGTCCTGGTATTGCTGACTGTAATAAAGTTGGGCTGAAGGTTTCCCTTGCCGTCGATTACGGCAAAATACCGCTGGTGGGATCCCATGGAGGTGATCAGGACCTCCCACGGCAGGGAAAGATACTTTTCCTCAAAGGATCCGAGCAGCACTACTGGATACTCAACAAGAAAGGTCACCTCATCCAGCAGTTCAGGGGCGTCGATGGGGACGCCGTTGACACCGGCCGCGGCTTTGATGACCCCGGCCTCGATGATCTTCCGTCGCTCGTCCTGATCCAGGACGACATTGGCATTCCTGATGATCTTCAGGTATTCGCCCGTATTCGGCACCTCAAAAGGTCCGGGAGAAAGGAACCTGTGTCCTCTGGTTTTCCGTCCGGAAACGATACCGTCAAGTTCAAAGGGAACAATCTCGGTGCCTAAAAGACACAGTATCCATCGGATGGGTCTTGGAAATCTCAGATTCCCGTACCCCCAGCGCTGATATTTGGGAAAGTGAAGAGAGGTGATCATTCGCGACATCATCTGGGGAAGGATCTCCATGGCAGGTGCGCTGGTCTCCTCCTTTACGGCCGCGACGTACTCGCCCCTGGGTGTATCAATGATCTTCAGATCCCCAACCGCCACTCCCTGACCCCGGGCGAACCCCTCCGCCGCCCTGGTGGGCTTGCCGTCATCACCAAATGCCACACCCCGGGCCGGTCCAAGGACCTCCTTTACGTTTGCATCCTGCCTTTCGGATACACCCTGAACTATCAACGCAAGGCGCCTGGGCGTCGCGTAAACAGCGACATCTCCGTGGGAAAGGCGCTGTCCTGCCAGCTCCTTGACTACCAGCTTCTTGAGCTGTTCGATTGCCGGCGGCAGGTAGCCTGCAGGGATCTCCTCAGTGCCTATCTCCAAAATCAGCTCACGATTCATCTATTAAATCCTCACAGTTTTCGAGTTCGATCATTCAGGGTCCTGGATCTTGGGGTCTGGAGTCCACTCCTGCCACACCCTTTCGTCCCCCGCGTCCGCCTTTCTTCTCTCTGGACTCTGGACTGTTCTACCCCGCTGGACGTTGGACATGAAGTCACTCCAGTCCCTTTTGCTCCGGCAGAAGGTTCTTCCCCATGAGGGGGTATCCCATCGCCTCCCGCTGGGCGACGTAGGCCTCGGCGGCGGCCCGGCAGAGATTTCTCACCCGGTGAATAAAACCTGTCCTCTCAGTTACGCTGATGGCTCCTCGCGCATCCAGCAGGTTGAACGTGTGGGAACACTTCAAACAGTAGTCGTAGGCGGGCAGGACCAAACCCCTTTCGAGGGTTCTCCGGGATTCGGCCTCGTACATGTCAAACAGATTAAAGAGCATGGCCGTGTCCGCTGTTTCGAAGTTGTAGGTGGAGTTCTCCACCTCCCCCTGGTGATGGACGTCCCCGTAAGTCACACCGTCTGTCCAGATCAGATTGTACACATTGTCCACACCCTGCAGATACATTGTAATTCGTTCAAGCCCGTAGGTGAGCTCAGAACACACAGGTTTCAGGTCGATGCCTCCCGCCTGCTGAAAGTACGTAAACTGGGTAATCTCCATCCCATCCAGCCAGACTTCCCATCCGAGCCCCCAGGCCCCCACCGTCGGATTCTCCCAGTCATCCTCAACAAACCGGATATCATGCCGGTTGGGATCAATACCGAGGGCATAAAGGCTCTCTAAATAGAGGTCCTGGATGTTGTCGGGTGATGGTTTAAGGATAACCTGATATTGATAGTAATGCTGAAGCCGGTTGGGATTTTCCCCGTACCGCCCGTCCGTTGGACGCCTGGAGGGCTCAACGTATGCCACGTTCCATGGTTCGGGGCCCAGGACCCTCAGCAGCGTGGCGGGATTAAGGGTTCCCGCGCCCACCTCCAGGTCGTAGGGCTGCTGAATAACGCAGCCTTTTTCGGCCCAGAACCGCTCAAGGTCAAGGACAACCTGCTGGTACGATTTTTTCTCCGTCATTGCCCATTCCTCTCAAAACAACTGTGATATGTGTGATATGGTCGTAAAAATAGTCTACAGCTCTTTCTGCCAAGTGGGACAATTAACCGCTAATGCCCCATGATGTCAAGTTTTCCAGGGAGAGGAAGGGTAAGGAGATGCACTGTTTTATGGCACGTTCTGCAGTAAGACCCTGAGCGCTTTCGCCTCAAACCCGAGATGGTGTGCCGAAAAACGGTTCAGTTCCGCACATATTCTACCCGCCGAACCATCCGTTATGGACAACCTGCCGATGGAACTCATTGATTTACCGGCGATAAAGCGGAGGGTTGCCAGATCCCCCGATGTGAGTTCCTCATCTTCTCCTCCAGACGAGCATTCCGGGTGAAGAAGTCCGCCCTTTGGGGGGCTGATGAATGACTTTCCCGTAATCTCTTTTCCACAGATCAGGCATCTGGACAGTTCAGGGGCCAGTCCAAGTTCCTTCAGAAACCTCATCTCGAAGATGAGGAGCACACGCATAGGGGCCACTCCGTCGCCAAGCAGGCCCAGACAGGCTGACAGGAGTTCAAAAACGGCGGGAACAGGGTCGCCCTCCTGGACACAGTGTGCAGCCAGTTCGGCCATGGCGGAAGCCACACAAAGCCGCTTAAAATCCTCCCTGATCCCCAGGTAGGGTTCCACAACATCAATCGCACGGATTCGGCACAGTTTTTCCGGTTTATCCGAAACGTAAAACCGGATGTTGCTGAGGACGAAAAGGTCCAGACGCCCGGTCTGCCCTCTTTTCAGGCTCCTTGCGCCACCGGCAGCCGCCCTCAACAGTCCGAAATCCCTGGTGAGAAAGGTGAGGATGCTATCCTCCTCTCCGACCTTGGTCCGCGATAGCACTATGGCATCTGTCTGGTGGATATTGCCCATTCAGTTACCCTATATCAGCACCAGAGTTGCCATTCCCAGATAAACGAGAATTCCGAGACTGTCTATGGTGCTGGTGACGAAAGGACCGGTGGCTACCGCCGGATCAACCCCGGACAGGTGCAGGATGATCGGCATCAGGGTACCGACGGCAGCGGCCATGAGCATGGAGATCAGAAGGCTGGATCCAACCACAAAACCGAGATAGCTGATATCGCCAAACTGGATATAAACAAGGGCCAGGAGCAGGACTCCGTAAATCCCACCGAGAATCAGCGCAACCCCCAACTCCTTCAGAATAACCTTTCCCAATTCTTTAACATTCAGACGGCCGGTGGCAAGCCCGCGAACAACGATGGTGACGGAAGTACTGCCGATATTGCCCCCCATGGCCAGGATAATGGGGAGGAAGTTGGCCAGAGCGATAATCTGTTCAAGGGTCCCGTGGAAAAAGTGCATGAACTGGATACCGATACCCTCGCCTACGAAAGCCGCCAGTAGCCATGGGAACCTCATTCTTGCACGCCGGAAAATGGACCTGGACAGGTACTCATCACCCGTGCCCGCCATCTTCAGGATATCCTCGGTGGCCTCCTCCCGGATAACATCGATGACATCGTCGACCGTAACGATCCCCAGGAGCTTGTTCTCATGGTCAACCACCGGGACAGCCAGCAGATCGTACCGCTCAACAACTCTCGCAACCTCCTCCTGGTCGGTCTCCGGCTTCACACTGACCACATCCTGCGTCATCACACTCTTGATTGCGGTTTCCGGAGGGACAAGGAGCAATTGCCTCAGGGAGGAAACCCCCACAAGATGATTGCGTTTATCGATCACGTAAAGATAAAAGACCATCTCGGTCGAGTCGGCGCCCTTTCGCTGAAGATCTCCGATGGCATCAGACACAGTCACGTCCTCAAAGAGCACGAACTGATTCGTATTCATGATTCGCCCGGCGCTGTCCTCAGGATATTGGAACAGCTCCTCCACCCTCTCGCTGTGGGAGGTGGACATGAAGCTCAGTATTTCTTCACGGACATCCTCGTTCACTTCCTCGAGAACGCTCACCTCATCGTCAGGATCCATTGTTTTGAGAAGGACAGCAGCCCCTTGAGCCCCGATACGTGTGAGGATATTGGCACTCGCGGGCGTATCCAGCTGGCTGAGGAGCTCGGATGAGGTCTCGGGATCGTCAATAAGGCCGAAGATCACCGACTGTTCGTTATCGTTAAGGTATCTGAAAATATAGGCCACGTCGGCGGCGTGCATCTTCTCGATGATCTTCTTCACGTTCTGGTTGGCTCCACGCCTGACGAGTTTTCTGATGCTGTCAATCAGGGTATCGATCTTGCTGATATACATCTTTCACCCTCTCCCGGGCGGTTTTCCGCCGATAATTTATCTGTAACCAAGATGTCTTAGAAGCCCTTCCCTGTCGGTCCATCTCTTCTTGACCTTGACCCGCAGGGCCAGGTATATTTTTCGGCCCAGCCATTCTTCCATGTCAAGGCGAGCGGCCTGGCCTACATCCTTGATCATCCTTCCGCCCTTGCCGATAATAATGCCCTTCTGTGTCTCCCTCTCGACGAAGATCATACCGGAAACCTCGAGCAGACCGTCGTCCCGGGGTGACAGCTCCTCTACAACAACAGCCGTGGCGTAGGGAACTTCCTGCCCGGTCAGGTCAAACAGTTTTTCCCTGATGATCTCCGCCAACCTGAAGTCCAGGGGCTGGTCGGTAACCATATCCTCCGGAAAATACGGGACCCCCTCCGGCAGGTCCTCAATGATTTGCTCTCGCAGGTGGTTTACGCCTGTGCCCTTCAGGGCGCTCACGGGGAAAATGCCGCTGAACGGATAGGCATCCTCCAGCAATTTGACGCGTTCTCCGGTCTTTCTCTCCCCCGCCTGATCCATCTTGTTGACCACCAGAATGACCGGTTTGTCCGTCCCTGCGGGGATCAGGTCCAACGCGAGTGCATCCTCCCGGCCCTGTTCACGGGTCGCATCCACCATGTAAATCACGGTGTCCACGTCCTTTACCACACCTTCGATAACCCTGCGCATGTACCGGTTCAGCGCTTTTCCGAACTCATGCATCCCGGGTGTGTCAAGAAAAACGACCTGGAAACCGGAGCCGTGCAGGACCCCGAGGATGCGATTCCGGGTTGTCTGCGGCTTGGCCGATATGATGGCGAGTTTCTCCCCGCAAAGGGTGTTGAGGAGGGTAGACTTCCCGACATTCGGCCTGCCCAGGATACCGACAAAACCCGACTTATATGCGGCTACCATGAAAAACCCGGCGGAAAACTGCTGCAGCGCTTGCGCTCCCGACAACGGCATCTCATGGCTTTTTCAACTTTCTGAGGGCCTTTTCGGCCGCCGATTCCTCAGCCCTCTTCTTGCTCCTCCCTAAACCCGTGCCGAGAAGCCTTTTCGCATGGAAAACCGCGGCCCGAAACCTGTTCTCCGGGACTCCGCGGTTTACCTCCTCAACCGTGTAGGTGGGGACATCTCCATCGAAACGGCTCTGGATAATCTCCTGCAGATGGGATTTAGCCCCTTTCAGGCCATCCCCCGGATTCGGCAGGTCCCCCAGGACCAGAATGGTCACACCCCTGGCGGCATCCCAACCACCGTCCAGAAAAACTGCCCCGAGGAGGGCTTCCACGGTCTCGGCCGCCAGTGTCCGGAAAGCTGCATTTTCGGCGGATGCGAGGCTTGCCCCCGTTATTACGTGATCGAGTATCCCTATCTTTTCACCCCTGTCGGCCACGGTCTCTTTCCTGACAATTTCCGACCTGATGAAGCTGAGGTCCCCCTCACTCCGCTGTGGGTAACGAGACATGAGAACCTGGGAGACGACAAGCTGAAGGACCGCGTCACCAAGGAACTCCAACCGCTGATAGTCCGGGCCATCGGACCTGCCCTCGGATACGGCCGAGGAGTGGGTTAAGGCCTGGGTCAGAAGCCTTTTGTCCCGGAAGCTATACCCCAGCAGGGACTCAATTGATTGCATTTGAGACAAACCCTTCTACGGCCATCCGCCATCCCGCAGGACCGGGGCCGGCGACCCTCTCGGCCTCATCCTCCGGAATTCCGGAGGAGTAGGTCCCATCCGGACGCTGAACCAGAAAAGGCCGGTCCACAGATTGAAAAAGGCCCATGTCATTTTCACTGTCACCTATTCCAATGGAAATGACATTTCCGTCTTTCCTGCGGAAGAGATCCATCAGAAAACGCACAGCCTTACCCTTGTCACAATCACCGAGCAGATGGTGAAAACGACCGCCGCGGACAGCTGTCATCCCCCTGGCCGCTGCGGCATTAACGAAATCGTCGTGGTCATAGTCCCCATTTACGAGGAATGGCTCGTCGAATTCACGCCTTTTGCTGTTCTCCAACTCCTTACCCTGCAGGCCCGTAGCCGCCGTAATTTCGTCGCTTGACATGTCACCGTAGGCCCGGATGGACAACCCAAGCTCAACGGCAATATTCCTCAAGGCATTTCGCACATCACCGATCTCCCTGCCGGTGGAAATCCTCAGCCCGCCCTTCTGACCGGAAGCCCCCTTGATTTTTCCGGGGAAGTAGCCTTCGGGGATGATGATTCCGCTGCCATTTTCGTAGGCAAAGGGTCCTTTGAGCCCGAGGATACCCATCCACCAACGCACCTCGTCTGAGGTCTTGCTGGTGACCGGCACAACAGGGACATTTCTCCTGAGGAGCATGTCAAGAGCAGGCAGGGCCATTCTGAAACCGTAGGTGCGATGGTCAAGGAGTGTGCCGTCCAGATCTGTGAACACGACGAACGTCACGATTCCTTCTCCACCGGATCATAGTGCGACAATTCCATGGAAAACACACCCCTCCCCTGGGTGACCGACCTCAGGGATGTAGTGTATCCGAACATCTCCTTGAGGGGCACCTTTGCCCTTACAACCTCCACATTACAATGCCTGTCCGTTCCCTGGATCACCGCACGCCTGGCATTGAGGCTTCCCATTACATCACCCGTAAATTCTTCCGGCGTTTCAACCTCCACCGACATGACCGGCTCCAGAAGTACCGGGGCGCCCTCTCTTAAACACCTGTTGAAGGCGTTGACGGCGGCGGCGCGGAAGGCAATGTCGGTGGAACGCTCGGGGTTGTAGGCACAATCCAGCAAGGTTGCCTGGATGTCAATCACCGGATATCCGGCCAGGGCTCCGCTGGACGCCGCATCGCTGATGCTCTGAGCGACAATATCCTTGAAAGAGACCGGGATACTATCGTCCGGGCAGACATCTACGTAATGGACTTTCCCACCATGCGGCAGCGGTTCAAGCATGAGAGTTAAGGACACCTCATGTTCTTTTCCCGCTATTTCCCTGGCGAACCTCTCCTGAGCCGTGACCTGCCCGGTGATGGTCTCGCGATACGACACCTGGGGCCTGCCCACCCGCCCTTCGACCTTGAAATCCCGAAAAAGCCTGTCGACAAGCACCTCAAGGTGAAGCTCGCCCATGCCGCTGAGTATGACCTGGCCTGTTTCCTCATCCACCTTGACCACGAAACTGGGGTCCTCCCTGGCCAGCAAGGCCAGGACCTCCATCATCCTCTCCTGGTCTTTGGCGCTTTTCGGCTCAATGGCGATAAATATGACCGGCTCCGGAAAGGAGAGTTCCTCAAGGACGATGGGAGCCTGTTCATCGCACAGCGTGTCCCCTGAACGGACGTCTTTGAGCCCAACCAACGCAACGATGTCTCCAGCATCCATTCGTCGTATCTCCTCCCTGCGGTTAGCGTGCATTCGGAGAATTTTCAGGGCTCTCTCCACCTTACCGGATCTGGCATTGAACATCTTTTCACCGAACCGGCGGCTCCCGGAATATACCCTGACGTAGTGGAGGTTGGGTCTTCCCGAATAGGTCATGATCTTGAACATAAGGGCGCTGAACGGTTCGTCGGGGTCAGGCGCCCGGAAAATTTTCTCGCCCTTCCAGCTTCCCGACACGGCCGGAAGGTCCCGAGGGGACGGAAGATAATCAACGATGGCGTCGAGCAGCGGCTGAATACCCTTGTTCCTCAGGGAAGATCCGAACAGGACGGGGTAGAATTCCCTCCTGAGGGTCCCGCTGCGAACCGCCTCCATCACCAGTTCGGCGGGCACATCCTCTCCATCCAGAAAAAGTTCCATCACCCTCTCATCGGACTCGGAAAGAAGTTCCAGAAGGGAATCTCTCCACAGGGAAGCTTCTTCCTTCAGCTCCTCGGGCACCGGGGATTTAATGGGGTCCGCAGTTCCCTCGCCCCAGGTAATGAGTTCCATGGAAAGAAGATCCACCACGCCGGAGAAGAGGGATTCTTCACCGACGGGCATCTGCAACGGAAGGGGCGCAGCGTCGAGGATGGATTTCATGTCTTCAAGTGTTTTATCATGATTCGCCCCTATACGGTCCAATTTATTAACAAATACTATACGTGGAACATGGTATTTATCAGCCTGTCTCCAGACCTTTTCGGATTGCGGCTGAACACCTGCAACCGCACAAAAAATTACCACGGCGCCGTCAAGGACGCGGAGAGACCTCTCAACTTCGGCAGTAAAATCAACATGGCCGGGTGTGTCGATGATATTGATGAAAAAATCCCGCCATCGGCAGGTTGTCGCGGCAGAGGTAATGGTTATACCACGCTCCTGCTCCTGCGGCATCCAATCCATCTGGGCAGTCCCATTATCAACCTCACCCATACGGTGTATCTTGCCGGTATAAAAAAGGATTCGCTCCGTCGTGGTGGTCTTGCCCGCATCTATGTGGGCAATCACCCCTATGTTTCGCAATTTTTCGACAGACAATTCAGATTCCACCTTAAAAACAGGTTCCAGGTTTTACTTCAAACCTCAAACTCCCAAACCTTCTCTTATAAATTATCCCTTGTAATGAGGTAATGGGAAATAACCTGCCCGTGGGACCCGGGCGGGCCAAATCGCTTTCCGTTAAGCTCGAAGAATATCCCCCCGGCATTCCCGATAAGCAGTTCTATGCTCTCTGTTGCCTTCAGATGAACAACGTCACCGGGTTTCATCGTGGTCTCCCAGGGTTCGGACCCGTCAGTGCTAATCCTGAGCCAGGTCTTTTCGACAGCGTTGACAACGAGGTCAAGGTAAAGGAAGGCATCAGCATTGCTCAGAGCCCGTTCATCGGTTTCCATCGGCAGGAGGCCGGCAGTGGCCGCAATCTTCCCCTGCCTGTTCCCGTCCGCAGGCCGAACCTCACCCTTTCCCCCATGGAGCAGATAGCTCCCGACCAAAAGGGCCAGGAAAATGGCGGAAGCAACTGCTACCGGCAGCAATACTCTCCTGGCGCCGCCGGTGGGGGCCGGCAGTTCTTCGGGTTCGTCCTCAAGAAGCGTCTCATCCAGCATTTTGAGAAGTTTCCGGGGGCTGTGATTGAGTTCGGAACAGATATTACGGATGTACCCACGGACGAAAACGGTACCGGAAAGGTACTCGAAATCACCGTTTTCCAGGGCTTTGAGCTGCCTTACGCCGATCCTGGTTCGTGCGGCCAGAGAATGCAGGTCCACCCCGGACTCTTCCCTGAGAAGCCTCAGATGTTCCCCGATCTCCCGATTCATTGGCGGCACACACTTCCATTATTGAATAAGGTCCAGGTAACCCCGGGCCAATTGCCCATCAGCGCTTTTCCCGTCGACCAGATCCAGGACCTTGTTGAACTCTTTTTTTGCGGCACGAAAATCCCGCTCTTTATAGTAAGCAATCCCCATATTCAACCTGGCATTGGCATAACCGGGGTGGTTCGCTATCACTTTCAGGAGAATACCCTTGGCTTTATCTACCTTTCCATCCTCGATGTATATCCGCGCCATGGTGTTGGCCGACTGGGGTTCCTTCGGGTTGATGGTTAAAGCCCGCTGAAGGTATTCGGTTGCCTTGCCCGTGTCGCCTTTCCTGTAGTAGGCCTCGCCGATGATTGTAAGGGCTTTCTCCGGTGTCTGGTATCCGATGGATTTCAGCGCCTTGTTACAGGCCTGAATGGCCTTGTCCCACTGTTCCAGCTTCAGGTAGGCAAAACCCATATTATTGTAGGCGTCGGCATAACTCTTGTCGATAGCTATGGTCCTGTCGAACTGGACAATTGCCTTGTCGTATTCCTTTTTGGCAATGTTTACCGTCCCCAGCGCGAAATGCACCTCAGCGTTATGGGGATTGAGCCGGGCGGCTTTGCTCAGTTCAAAGTCGGCCATTTCAACGTTTCCCTTCACCAGATAATTGATGCCTATCCTTAGGTGAAGATCGGCTTCCTGGGCATCCGTAACCTTTTTCTCCGGTGTTGTAGTAACACAGGATGCGGTCAAGACGATAAAAATAAGCGGCAGAAGTCTGGTAAACACCCTCTTGGGTCGGGTCAACACATTATCCTCCCTGAAAATGGGGCCATCCTATTTTAATGGCCACTTGCGTAGTAATCACATTTTGGACAGAAACAGGAGAATTTTTTCCCCATCGGAAAATTCCCCGGCTGGTGGTGATCCCTCAACATCAACCTCCGCTTCGGCGGCCCCGACAGCTTCACCGGGAGTTGCGGGCTCTCTCGTTTCCGGAGCCTTCGGACTTTCAACGGGGTCTGGTTTTCCAGCGGGAACATCATCGGATGGGCTTATAAATGCCTTCTTGAGCATCTCGTCGAACTGGTCTTCGGCAAAAACAATCTTCCCTCTCCCTCCGTCCAGGCTTCTTTTGGCCGCAGCTTCATTGTGCCCTGATTTTTTTTCCGTTTCGCTAAGCAGCACAGGTTCTGCCGTAAAATCAGCTTCGATTTCATCCGCGACAACATCTTCCTTTTCAACAGGCAATGGTTCCAAGACCTGAATTTCCTCTAAAACATCGCTGATTCCAACTTTGTCCGGCTCCGGATCCGTTTCGCGGAGTTCATCATCCAAGGGGAAGAGGACCTGCTGGTCCACCCAATCTTTTCTGCTTTCGGCGGACATTCCCTCCCACCCTATGTCCTCAAGGATGGCTCCCATCTCCTCAACAAAATCAGTGGCTTCCGTCTCAATGTCGATTCTCTGTGCCGGTGGATAGGGATTTCCGTCAAACCCGTACAGTGCCCTGACTTCCGGTCCCGTCAGGTAGAAAACAATGTAGGTCGAAATGTTTTCGTCATCCCGGGCGGTTGCGATGTAAACCTCAGCCGGTTCAGACTGGTGTTCGCCGACTGAGACTTTAACCATGTTCATCCCGCGGTTGACCTTCACGAGTTCATCAGGCAGGAAAGGGAACACGCCGGGATCCTGTTTCAGCACAAACACGACAAACCTCCCTGTGGACGACGACAATCTTTTAACTACTACCAAATGGGTCAATCGGACGCAAGTCCCAATCATGCGCAAACCACCGGAGCATATACCTTTTCCACCCTGAATAAATGTGTTAATTTGAGGAAATTCTGACCGGGCGGGAGGAAGAGATGACCAGGGAAAGCAACGTTCTGATAGTCGGCAGCGGGGTGGCTGGGCTCACCACAGCCTTGAACCTGTCCAGGTTCGCCAGGGTAACTGTTATTACCAAGAAGGATGCGGACGACACATCTACATCCCAGGCACAGGGAGGGATAGCCACAGTTCTGGATGCTGCGGACCGTTTTGAATACCATATAAGAGATACCCATGTCGCCGGTGCGGGCCTCTGCCGCAGCGAGGCCGTGGAGTCCATTATTCGTGAGGGGCCGCAGGCCATCAGGGAACTCATGAATTTCGGCGCCCGATTCAACGTTTCAGCGGGGGGAGAACTTGATCTGGGAAGGGAAGGCGGCCACTCCCACCGGCGTATCGTCCACGCCGAGGACATGACGGGAAGGGAGATCGAAAGGGCGCTTCTCCAGGCCGTCCGCGCCTCGGACAGGATAAGACTTCTGGAGAACTATTCTGCGTTGAACCTGGTCACGGCCACGGACTCTGGAAGTGTGAACGCGAAGGATATTCCCGGCAACAGGTGCATAGGCTGTTACGTTCATAACGAGAAAACCGACGAGATCATACCCTGGTCCGCACACGCTGTAGTCCTTGCCACAGGCGGAGCCGGAAAGGTTTACCTCTACACGAGCAATCCTGATGTGGCCACCGGCGCCGGCGTGGCCATGGCCTACCGCGCGGGAGCCGATGTGGCGAACATGGAGTTCATCCAGTTTCACCCTACATGCCTCTACCATCCCGAGGCGAAATCTTTCCTTATCAGCGAGGCCGTCAGAGGTGAGGGAGCCGTCCTCCGCACCATGGATGGAGAGGCGTTCATGGAGAGGTACCATCCCATGAAGGACCTTGCGCCCCGTGACATTGTCGCCAGAGCCATCGACTCCGAGCTCAAGAAGCGCGGGGACGATCACGTCCTGCTGGATATCACCCATAAACCGGCGAAACAGACCATGGAACGTTTCCCGAATATCTACAAAAGATGCCTTCAGTTCGGGTACGACATGACGAAGGAGTCCATTCCGGTTGTGCCGGCGGCGCACTACACCTGCGGCGGGGTTCTGACCGACATGGATGGAAAAACGACAGTTCCGGGCCTTTTCGCCTGCGGGGAGGTGGCCTGCACAGGCCTTCACGGGGCCAACCGTCTCGCCAGCAACTCGCTCCTGGAGGCTGTCGTCATGGCGGATCATATCGCCGGGGCACTGGAGAGAAACTGGGACGAAGTCTCCTCTACCCCCATGCCCCACATCCCCGATTGGGATCCGGGCGGCGCTGTGGATTCCGACGAGCAGGTTGTCATTACACACAACTGGGACGAGGTGCGCAGGACCATGTGGAACTATGTGGGGATCGTCCGTTCCAACCGGAGGCTTGAAAGAGCCAAACACCGGATCGATCTTCTACAGAGGGAGGTCGATGAATATTACTGGAATTTCCGCATCACCCGAGAGCTTATAGAGCTGCGGAACCTGGTCACCGTTAGCTCACTGATCGTGCGGTGCGCGATGTCGAGGAAGGAGAGCCGGGGGCTCCATTACACGCTGGATTATCCCGAAAGCAACGACAGCCTGAAATTTGACACGATCGTCAACAGGAGGGATGAGGAGGCAGGTGGATGACGGATAATAAGCAGCCAAAAACGGGGGATTTATCGGACCGGTTATCCGGCATAAGGTCCTCCATAGACGAAAAAGACGCCCGGATTATCGCCCTTCTCCAGGAGAGGGCAGGACTCGCAATGAAAACGGGGGAGATAAAAACGTCCCTGGGGCTGCCCATCCGTGATCCGGGAAGGGAAAAGAACATACTGAAGACCATCGCCGGGGCCGCGTCCGGACCGCTTTCCGCCGACTCCCTCCAAAGGATCTTCGAGGCCGTCATCCGCGAATGCCGTGCCCTGGAGGAGGAAGAACGGTAAAGGGAACAAGTCGAAAGGATGAGATGCGTGAATAAATACACTTATTTGGTGACTTTTTGCACGGCCACCGCGATCAGGTAGTTGTATAGGAAGTATGCATAAAAGGTCAACACGTTAAGGGCAGGAGTGCAGTCAGAACCACCTTCCAACCCGCTTCAAAGCCACCTTCACCGGAACCACGGCCATGGCTATTGATATCAGGCCCGCGCCGAGGATGCCGAACAGGGCATCACCCCTCGTCAGCGCCGACAGGCCCATTGGGGCGGCAAAGAGCCGGTAGACCGGAGCGGCCAGGTTGAACAGGTACGCAGAGCCTCCGTTTCCGGCGGCCAGGTCGGTCACGGCGACCGTCGCCCAGCTGGTGGGAAGGAATGGAAATGCCGGCACTCCGGGCCCCTCACCCTCCAGCGCGAGCTTCAGAAAAATATCTTCCAGGGGGGAGCCCGGCGACCTTGCCTTCCTGCCAGTTCCACGACACTGCCCATTGCGGAAAGCCTGCCCCTGTGGAGGATGGCCATGCGGTCGCATACCGCTTCAGCCGTGGCCAGCTCATGGGTCGTTAGAAAGATCGTCTTCCCCTCCCCCGCCAGACGGCGAAACAGGTCCTTCACCTTCCTGGCCCCCAGGGGGTCAAGACCGACCATCGGCTCATCCACGATGAGGACTTCGGGATCGTGGAGGAGCGCCGCAGCCATTGAAAGCCGTTTTTTCATGCCGTGGGAATAGCTCTGGATGAGGTGATCAGACCAGTCCGTAAGATCGAAGAATTCCAGCTGTTCCCGGCTGCGGCTTGCAACCAGGGAAGGAGGCATGGCGTATAGCCGCCGACAATGGCCTTTCCGCCGGTGGGAGGAAGCAGGCCTGCGAGGATGCGTATCGTTGTGGTTTTGCCCGCCCCGTTGGGACCGAGAAACCCGAAGACCTCACCAGCATGGATCTTGAGCGTCAGGTTCGAAACCGCTTCGAATTTCCCGAATTTTCGGGTCAGCCCCACCGTTTCGATCACCGGGGAATCTCCTGAACCCATCTCAGTTGAAAAAATCGGCGCCCTGAAGGCCCTCTTTTTCCAGATACGCACGAAGATTCTTCATGATTCTGGCCTCCAGCTGCCGGACTCTCTCCCTGGTAATGCCAAGTTTGTCGCCAATCTCCTGGAGGGTGTAAGGATCATCCCGCATCCATCGGGATGTGAATATTTTTCTGTCCCTGTCGGTTAGAGCGGCAACGAACTCCGATAGTTTCTCGAGATAAATGGTTCTCGCCTGAACATCCGCAACGATCTCGTCAGCCCCCGGTTCGGGGGACGGAAGTGCGTCCAGCATGGTGAACCCGCTTTCCGCATCTCCCCTGACGGCATCCATGGATACGTCCCCGCCGCTCAGCCGCTGGGTCATCTCCTCGACCTCGGACTCCCTGACCTTGAGGGATTTGGCCAGGGCCTTTGTGTCCGGTTCTATGCCCATCTTTCTGAGCCTTTCCCTCTCCTTTCCCATCTGGAAATAAAGGGTCCTCTGGGCCTGCGTGGTCCCAAGCTTCACCATCCGCGTATTGTTCATTATGTAGCGGATGATATAGGCCCTGATCCACCAGGCGGCGTAGGAGGAAAATCGGACACCCCGGTAGGGATCGTATTTCTTCACCGCATGCATGAGGCCGACGTTTCCCTCCTGCACAAGGTCGATGATCTCTTTCCAGAGCCTGCGGTATTCCATGGCGATCTTGATGACCAGTTTAAGATTGGAGGTGACCAGACTGTAAGCCGCATCGATATCATTTTCCTTGAGGTAACGGACAGCGAGCGCCTTTTCCTCCTCGCGGGACAGGACAGGATAGTTCCTGATATCGTTGTAAAACGCGGCAATGGGGTCATATCGAACCGGTCGGCTCGACACTGTGGATCCCTTCCTGACGGACGTTTTCTTCTTAAGGCCCTCATCGGAAGGAAGGATTTCCACGGATTTGACCGGTTTGACGGCTTTCCGCCCTGCCGCCTTCTTCCTGCGGGGTTTTTTCTCAGCCATGCGCGCATTCCGAGGCACTGGTCACCAACTGTCCGCAGGCGGCGCCGATATCCCCTCCCCGGCTCCTCCTGACCGTCGCGAGTTGGCCAGAACCACCGATCAGGTTTTGAAACCACTCCATGCGTTCATAGCCGGGGGCCAAAAACCCGGCTGACGTCAGGTTATAGGAGATGATATTGACCTTGCAGGGTATGCCGCGAAGCAGTTTCACCACCCTCGCTGCGTCCTCCGGGCTATCGTTGACACCCGACATCAGGACGTACTCGAATGTGGTCCTCTGCCGGGACCGTCGTGGAAACTCCCGGATGGAGTTCATGACCGCCCTGAGTGGATATTTTCGGTTGACAGGCATGATTGAGGTTCTCGTCTTGTCGTCCGCCGCATTGAGAGAAAGGGCCAGATTAACACCAAGGTCCGCCTTTCCCAGACGGCGGATACCCGGCACCCAGCCGCAGGTTGAAACCGTGACCCTCCTTGGGCTGAAATCAAACCCCCTTCCGTCGAGGATAACACCAAGGGCGGGGATGAGGGCGTCCAGATTTAAAAGAGGTTCGCCCATCCCCATAAAGACCAGGTTCCGAAGGAGTTGCCTGTCTCCAAGATATCTGACGGCATACGCGATCTGGGCCAGAATCTCGCCCTGGGAGAGGTTCCTCCTGAACCCCATGGTTCCGGTCTCACAGAAGCTGCATCCCATCCCACAGCCGGCCTGTGTGGAAACACAGAGGGTATTATGCCCATCTTCCGGTATCAGAACGGACTCTATGAGTTCGCCGTCCGACAGCCGGTAGAGAAATTTAATGGTCCCGTCGTCTGCTTCAACCCTCTTTTGGAGGGGCATGGGCCTCAGGTCCATGGACTCAGAAAGGCGTCCCCTGAGGCTGCCGGGCATGTTTGTCATCAGAGAAAAATCGTCCACCGCCATCCTGTAGACCCACCTGAGCACCTGATCAACCCTGTAGGGCCGGGGATCCATCTCACCTATGGCCGCCTCAAGCCGGCCGAATGTCTGGTCGAAAAAGTTTTCCAATTCGGATATCTACTCCTGAATCTCTATCTCCCGGAAGAAATACGGGATCTCGTAGGCGGCCGACTCCGGGGAGTCGGACCCGTGGACAATGTTCCGTTCGATACTGTCGGCCAGATCCGCCCGGATGGTTCCAGGGGCTGCTTTGCCGGGGTCTGTCGCGCCCATGACTTCCCTGACGGCGCTTATGGCGTTGTCACCAACGAGGACAACAACAACGACAGGGCCGGAGGACATGTATTCAACCAGTTCCCCGTAGAATGGGCGATCCTTGTGAACGAGATAAAATCCTCCGGCCTGCTCGGCGGAAAGATGAACCATTTTAATAGCGGCAACACGCATTCCGGCTCCTTCAAACCTGGCCAGGACATCTCCGATGACGCCTTTCTCCACACCGTCCGGTTTAACGATCGAAAGTGTTCTTTCCTTCATTTAATCCGTTCTCCTTTCATCTCACCCTCTGGGAAATTCTTATAAACTACCGTAAAATAAGAGTTCCCTTTTCTTATCCACAGAAAATGTGGATAAGTCGTGGAAAACCCTGTGTACAGATGGGGCTACCGCACCATTCATCAAGGTTTTCTGCAAATTGCATAACTTTTAGGCATATAAGTTACCCTTTATAAATCAATATGTTATGGCATCCAACAACACAATTCCCTTCCCCGTCCCCAGAGACCACAGGATAAATACCACCCACACGGCCCCATGCTTTTTCCCGTGAATTCCTCGCTGCTTCCTGTTGATAAATCATCAACCTGAAGATGCCAGGCCCAGCTTGCCGCCCCAGAAACACCGCACCCGTTCAGCAAGCCCATCGGAGAGTCCCACCCCCCCTGAAAGGAGTTCCGTTGAGGCCTCCCGGGCCTGTGCCATGAGCGCTCCATCCCTGATGGGATGTGCATATCTGAAATCCGGCATCCCCGACTGTCTGATGCCAAAAAAATCCCCGGGACCGCGTATGCGCAGGTCCTCCCCGGCAATCTCGAAACCGGAGGATAACCGCGCCATCGCCTGGATCCTTTCCCTTCCCTCCACTGATACATTTTCGCCTACCATGAGAACGCATTGGGAAGGGTGTTCTCCCCTGCCCACCCTTCCCCTCAATTGATGAAGTTGGAACAGCCCGAATCGTTCAGCGTGCTCAACGACCATAAGGGAGGCGTTTGGCACGTCGACTCCGACCTCTATGACCGTTGTGGAAACGAGAATATGGTATTCACCGCGAAGAAAGGCCCCCATGATGCCCTCCTTTTCACCGTAGGACATGCGCCCCGTCAAAAGCCCAACCCTCAGATTCGGGAAAATTCGATCACCGTATTCCCGGGCCATCTCTGTAGCCGCGTGAAGATCCAGTTTCCCGGACTCTTCAACCAGCGGATAGACGATAAACACCTGTCGATTTTCACGAACCTCCCGGGCAATGGCAAGATGCAGCCTGGCCCGGTCGGACTCGGTGAAGATACGCGTCTGAACCGGCCTCCTGCCGGGAGGAATTTCGTCAATTGTCGAGATGTCCAGATCACCGTAAACAACGAGAGCGAGGCTCCTGGGAATGGGTGTGGCCGTCATGACCATAAAATGAGGCGCACGTCCTTTCTTCTTCAGGGCCAATCTCTGCATGACGCCGAACCTGTGCTGCTCATCCACCACAGCCAGCCCGACAGAATGGAAAGAAACCCCTTTCTGCACCAGGGCGTGTGTCCCGATGATCAGGGGAATCTCCCCGCTGGAAACCCTGTCTCCCAGACCGGCTCGTTTCCTTGCGGAGAGGCTCCCGGTGAAAAGCGCAACCGGTATATCCAGATCCCGCGCCCACGCTGAAATATTTCTGAAATGCTGATCCGCAAGAACCTCTGTCGGAACCATCATCACAGCCTGATGCCCGGCGGAAACACACCTGAGCATAGCGAGAAAGGCAACTACCGTCTTGCCCGACCCCACGTCACCCTGGAGAAGCCGGTGCATAGGAACGGAACGGGACATGTCCGCGTTAATCTCCTCCAGTGACCTTTTCTGGGCAGCGGTCAGCCTGAAGGGGAGTCGGCGCAGGAACCGTTCAGCCATGCCCCTGTCGTCCAGAAGAGGTATTCCCTCCCTCTCCTTCAGCTCCTCTCTTCGGCGAAGTATTCCCAGTTGGAAGAAGAGCAGTTCATCGAACTTTATCCTGGAATGATACGGGCTGTCGCCCCGGTTCAGAGCCGCCACGTCCGCTCCCTCGGACGGAAGGTGGAGGGACCTCACCGATTCAGAAAGACCGGGCAAAGAGTACCTTTCCAGTATGCCGGCGGGTATCGGATCTTCTAACCCGGCCCCTGACAATTCAAGCGCTGCCCGGACTGCCCGGCGCATCACATGTTGGGAAACTCCCTCGGTGAGCGGGTATATGGGCATAATGCCCGGGCCGATGCCATCGGCCGTTGATACCAGCTCGGGATGGTGCATTTCAACGGCGCCGGCAAAGACATCGATCCGTCCGGTGGCAGTGAGCTCACAGCCGGGGGGGAATTTTTTCTCCAGATTCTTCCGCAGCCACCTCCCATATCGGAACCATTTGAGGACCAGGAGGCCGCTGCCGTCGGAGACCATCATCTCAAGGGCTGCCGTTCTCCGGTAACGCCGCTCACTGACGGAAAGAACCTGCGCCCGCACCGTCGTAGTCTCGCCGGACCTCAGGGAGGCTATGGATTTCGGATTTCTTCTGTCCTGGTATGCTCTGGGAAAAAGGAAGATCAGATCTTCAATGGATTCCACCCCAAGAGAGCTGAAACGCTCAGCAACCTTCCCGCCGACCCCACGGAGTGCGGTGAGAGGCGTTTTCTGCTCGGCCCCGTGCGTCACCTCCGGATCAAAAGGAGCTAGCCGTTGGTCCCGGAGATGACGGCATTGAGTTCACCGAGGAGCAAACCGATGTCCACCCCGTGGGCAATGGCCCCATATTCGATGGACTCGGCCTCGGCGCCAAGGCAGCCGAAACACTGCATATCGTACTTCCTGAGAACCTTGATCGTATCGGGGTAGGCCCGAAGGACCTCATTAAATGTCATATCCTTCGTAATTTTCGCCATTTTCCCACCCTTTCGTCAAATAGGCATCTTGCATTTTGCTGGGGATTATGTTAGCAATCCAGAGCTTTTACCGCAAGTTTATTCGTTTAAATAATTTACCCCGGAGGGCATCATGGCACGAACATGCGACATCTGCGGCAAGGGGCCCATGGTCGGCAACAATGTAAGCCACGCTCACAACAAGACAAAGAGACGATACCTTCCAAACCTCCAGCCGGTCAGGATCAGGGAAAACGGCGAGGTCAGGAAGGCCATGGTCTGTACCCGCTGCATACGCACCGGCAATTTCGAGAAAGCCGTTTAGAAGATTCTCGCCCGGTCTCGACCCAAACTGTCTCCATTATTTCCATTATTGGATCATCTTGGAAACAAGTGCCTGGATAAATTTGCTGTCATTCCGAGCCGGAGTGAAACTGTAGGCGCGGCAATCTCATGCGGCCTGTATGGTGGCTCCGGTCATCATGCAGGTAATCATTTCCCGGATGAACCTTAATTTTATTTTTTGATTGCGGCGATTGCCGCGATCTCAATCTGCGCCCCCATGGGGAGCCCGGCCACCTCCACGGTCACCCTCGACGGAGGGTTTTCCGGAAAAACACCCCCGAGAAATTCGTTGACGGCTGAGAACTGACTCAGGTCGGCCATATAAACGTCCAGCCTCAAAACCCCGTCGAGACCGCTGCCGGCCTCATTGAGAACCGCCCCAAGATTCTCGATCGCCCGCCGGGCCTGCTCGGTAATGCCCCCTTTCAGGAGCTTTCCGCTTTCCGGATCCAGTGGAATCTGGCCCGCGGTAAAAACCAGGTCTCCCAGCACGGTTCCCTGGCTGTAGGGCCCGATTGCCGCCGGGGCCTTATCTGTCTGGATTATCTTCCTTTGCATAACACTCCTCCCGTGAAAGTCTAGAGAGCGCTCTTTCTCCCTCTGGACTCTGGACTCTGGACTTCAATACCTCACTTTGCCTTGATCCTCTGCACCGACATCACTCCTTTAACAGCCTCCAGGTTTTTCAGGAGGCTCTGAAGCTGCCCAAGATCTTCCACCTGGACCTCAAAGATGTTCTCGGCCCTTAAATCGGCCGTCGTACTGATATCGGCATGGGAAATATTGATATTCCGGGATGAAATTACTGCTGTCATCTCGGCCAGAATTCCTTTTTTATCCTCCGAGATCACCCTTATCCTGACAAGCCTCGGGACCTTTGCCCTGGTATCCCAATTGATCTTCACCATCCGGTCGTGATCGTACCCTTCGGCAAGTACGTTAGGACAATCCACAGTGTGCACGGAGATACCTCTGCCGCGTGTGATTATCCCCACGACCTCATCTCCCGGAAGCGGATTGCAGCAATGGGCGAATCGGACCATGAGATCATCGACTCCATCCACCACGATCCCGTCCTTTTGCGCCCGGACCCGGGCCTGTTTGGTCCTGGCCTTTACCTCTTCTTCATGACCGAGCATGTCGTCAATCTGTTCCGCAGGGAACAATCTGCCGAGGATCTGCCTGGAGGAATATTTTCCAAATCCCACCGTGGCGATCAGGTCCTGCGCTTTATGGAACCCGAACGTTGAAGCGACCTTTTCAAGCGCATCGGTCTTGAGCACCTTCTTGAGGCTTGTGCCCATCTTCTTGAGTTCACGGTCCAGCAGTTCCTCCCCTATCCCCAGGCTCTTTTCTCTTTCTTCCCTTTTAATGAAGTTGCGGATCTTTGATCTGGCGCTGTTTGTCGCGGCCAGCTTCAGCCAGTCCTTGCTTGGTTTATGGTTTTTCGAAGTTGTAATCTCGACCATGTCCCCATTCTTCAATTTGTACTTCAGGGGAACAATTCGACCGTTGACCTTGGCGCCGACACACCAGTTGCCGACATCGGTATGTATGCTGTAGGCAAAATCAATAGGGGTAGCGCCATGGGGGAATTCCTTGACCTGTCCCTTGGGGGTAAAAACATACACCTCGTCAGGGAACAGATCAGTGCGCACCGTTTCCATCAGTTCCCTTGGATCTTCCAGATCACTCAGCTCTTCCAGAATATGCTTAAACCAGGTAAATCGTTTGATATCCTTGTCCGGAACGGGCTGTTCGCCGGCCTTGTAACGCCAGTGGGCGGCAATCCCGTCTTCGGCTGTCTGATGCATTTCCCATGTACGGATCTGGACCTCCATCTGCTCACGGAAGGGGCCGATGACCGTGGTATGAAGGGATTGATAGTGATTCGACTTGGGAACACCTATATAGTCCTTGAATCTGCCGGGGATCGGTTTGAACATTGAATGGATAATCCCCAGAACACCGTAGCAGTCCTTGACCGAATTCACGAGTATTCTGAAAGCGATGAGATCGTATATCTGTTCAAAGGTCAGGCTCTGGGCTTTCATCTTGCTATAGACGCTGTACAGATGTTTGATCCGTCCCGTCACTTCACCATCAATGTTATGGTCTGCAATGGCCTTGTTCAGGATCTTGATGGCTTTCTTGATGTAAGTCTCATACTCCTTGCGCCTGGCCTGGACCTTGGCATTCAGCGCCCTGTATGCCTCGGGGTGAAGATACCGGAATGATATGTCCTCCAGCTCTCCCTGGATCCAGGAAATCCCGAGCCGGTTCGCCAGGGGGGCGTAGATATCCATGGTCTCCCCGGCAATCTTCACCTGCTTTTCCGGGTTGAGGTGTTCCAGGGTGCGCATGTTGTGGAGCCGATCCGCGAGCTTCACCATAATGACCCGAATGTCCTTGGCCATTGAGATGATCATCCGTCGAAGGTTTTCAGCCTGTGCATGCTGCGAAGTCGCGAACTCCAGACGGCTGATCTTTGTCAATCCATCGACCAGAAAGGCAGTCTCCTCGCCAAAATGACGCTGGAGGTCCTCACGGGTAATCTCCGTGTCCTCGACTGTGTCGTGGAGCAGCCCCACCACGATGGTAGTCACATCCATCTTCATCTCGGTCAGGATAGACGCAACCTCGATGGGATGAATGAGATACGGCTCCCCGGATTGGCGGACATGCCCGGCATGGGCCTTGGCCGAAAAAACATATGCCCTGTTGATGAGTTCCAGGTCAGCTTTCGAATTGTAGCTCTGGACCCGATCAAGTATGTCACCCAGCCTTATCATCTGATTGGCCTCAGTGATCTCCCCACGCGAGAAAAAACCCCCGTCCGTTATTGTGATGGCTTTTCAGGGAGTCATCAAGTACGGCAAGGTAGAAAAAGTCGCTGACGGACTTTTCACAACCCTGTCAATACGGGCGGGGATGCAATCTGGGCGTGTATTGAAAGCTGCTGCGTCAGGGAGAAGTCGACCCGTCGGCGGACGAAGCGCTCTGGCTGTTCATTTCGCTTTCCGCCTCGGCTTCGACGGCCTCCATGGCCTTCCTCCGTGCTTTCTCTCTCTCGAGTCTTGTCTCCTCCCGGATGCTCTCCATCTCCTCAAGGGTAGCCGGGACAAGAAGGCCGGCGGCAAGCTCTTTTAAGGCCACGATTGCCACCTTCTCGTCTTTGCTGACCTCAATCAACGGTTTCTCCCCGGCGCTGAGTTCCCTCGCCCTGGCGACAGCCATCATCGTCAATTCGAATCGGTTGGGTTGATTTTCAAGAGATTTTTCAAGGACTCTCAAATCCATACTGTTAATACCTCCTCGCTGAAACTTCATTATTGGCACGCCTGGACACCCGGCAGCGTTCGGCCGTTATAATGGAACGGACAGCACAAAACGCCTCCTCCAGGTCATCGTTTCGAATAGCATAATCATAATACGGTATCAAGGCAAGCTCACCGGCCTCAGCAGCAAGACGCCGATTTATCTGATCAGGTGATTCGGTCCCTCTTTTCTGGAGCCTCTTTTCGAGCTCGGCCCTTTCCGGAGGCACGACAAAAATCAGTACAGCTCCCGAAAAACGTTCCCGGATCTGCTGCCCTCCCTGCACATCAATGTCCAGAAGCACATCCTTCCCCGTTCCGGTTATCCGGTCGATCTCCTTCCTGGAGGTGCCGTAAAATTCTCCATAGACCTCAGCCCATTCGACAAAACCTCCCCCGGCCCTGATTCGTTCGAACTCCTCGGGCGAAACGAAGTGATACTCGGAACCGTCAACCTCCCCCTGTCTGGGTTCCCTGGTGGTGTGCGATACGGAGATGACGATCCCGGACAAGGCGGCGATCAACCGTCTGGCTATGGTAGATTTACCTCCACCGGACGGAGAGGAGATAACGAACAGGATCCCCTTCCCTTCCCGGCCGTTTTCGTCCGGGTAAATCTTCATGGATTCCTCGCGTTACTCAATGTTCTGGACCTGCTCGCGGATTTTTTCCAACTCCGATTTGAAATCAACCACGAGGGGGGAGACACCCATTATCCCTGCCTTGGAACCGAGGGTGTTCATCTCCCGCTGCATCTCCTGAATGATAAAATCCAGCCGTCTTCCCACGGCCCCTCCGACACGAAGGGTCTCCGTCATGGCATCCAGATGGGTAAAAAGGCGGGTCACCTCCTCCGAAACGTCAACTTTTTGGGACAGGATAGCCACCTCGGCTTCGACCCGCTGGGGGTCAACCTTGCCGTGGAACTCGATGCCCTCAATGAAATCCATTACCTGGCGCCTTGATCTCTCAGGAACCGAACGGGCGAGCGGTTCTATCCGGGCCATTATCTCACGCAGGAGGGATATTCTCGGCTCAAGCTCCTCAACAAGCGCCGTCCCCTCCTCTTCCCTGTGGGAGAGAAGCCTGGCGAGAGCGCCCATTGCGGCGCTTTTAATGGCATCTGCGGTATTCTCCCGGTCCTCATCATCACCTGGCCTGATAATGTCGCCAAAAGCAAGCAGGTGTTCCAGACCAACCCTGTCGTCTACTATATTCGCGATGTCTGCCAGGAGTCTTGCGACTTCCTTCGCACGCTCAACATCCACGGAAAGACCGATTGAACCGCCCTTGATGGAGACAAAAATTTCCACCTTTCCGCGTGAAAGTCTTTTTCGCATCATCTGCCTGATGCCGGGATCCAGGTAAAGGTATTCCCTGGGGACTTTCAATGAAAGGTCGAGAAATCGGTGATTAAGGGAACGAATTTCCACCGTTATGGTGCCATTGGATGTATCGTACACATCCCTGCCGTAGCCGGTCATGCTCTGAATGCTGTTGAGTTTGGCTGTCATTGGCCGTTTCCCCTGGCCGTGTCTTTCCCTTTGCCCCTGGCCTTGATAGCCCCGAGTTCATCCTCCAGCTTCTGGATCTTTCCGGTGTAGTAGTGTTCCAGCTGATATTGGCTCTTCAATACCCTCTCGACCTTGCTCCTGATCAATGCCTCCATCCGTCTTCCGTCTACCCCGATTTTTTTCTCTTTTCCCCTCAGGCCGGTACGGGCATCGGCACCTCTGTGCAACCGGACGATTGCATTGAGAGTTTCAAAATTAACGGGCGCCGAAACAGTGTGATGAAAGTCGGAGGAGTCCCGTTCCCCGGGAATGGCGCTTCCTGTGATGAACACCCTCGTGGCAGATCGAATACCCAACACCCTTTCAACCAGCCAGGCAGCTGCGGGGGGCGCCAGATCACGCAGCTGATCGGTCACCAGCAGGATGTCCGGCACTACTCCCTCGAGGAAAGAGATCATGGACTTTGCATCCCGAACAGCCTTGAACGCACAGCCTTTCCGGTCGCAAAAGGACGAGACCTCGGAAAGAAGCTCCTCATTATCCCCTGCAATCAGGAAAAAAAGACCTTCGGCCGAATTTTTCCCATTATCGAGGGCAGCATTTTTCATGTCCGGCTTGCCGGATACCGCCTTGGCCATTCGATACAGGGTGTCAATAAACTCCGTGATCTGGAAAGGTTTGTCCAGATACTCATCAACGCCATATTCTTTCTCTACCTTGCCCTTGTATTTGTACTTCTTGTACACCGCAGTCAGGATCATCACCCTTGTGGACTCGCCGGCTTCCTCCTTTATTCTCTTGCACAGTTCAAAGCCGTGCAGTTTGGGCAACATCGCATCCGAGACCACCAGACGAGGCCTTTCACGCATGAAAATGTCGTATCCCTGTTGACCATCCCTGGCCATCAGAACCTGAAATCCCTCCTCCTTGAGTATCTGTTCAAGCAGAAGAATGATTTCCCTCTCATCATCGACAATGAGAACCTTCATGCCGGAGTACTTGCCTGAAAATGATTTATTACGATGGGCAATTTCCGTCTCCGGTGTTCCATCCTTGCCCAACCTCTCACGCATCTGTGCGGCCATGACGGCAAATCGTTGCTCCCCGGAAGCGCTTTCCAGCATAGAAATGAGGGTCAGAGCCTGCTCCGAATGGCCATCTCTGTCCAGTTCCCTTGACAGGGAAACCAATTCTTCCATATCATGTTTTGCCCCATTGCCCTCTTTTATGAGGCGGCCTATCAACTCAAGCGCGGGCTTGTTTTCCGGGTCCACCTTAAGCGCTCTCAGGGCAAGATCGTACTCCTCGGACGATCTGCCCATGCCGGAGCTCAGGAACGCAGCCCGCATATAGGAATGTGATGAGTGGAAGGGCATACCCGCCTCTTTATTCAGGTCCGCAAACTTTATCCACCCATCCATATTTTCAGGATCGGAGTTGGTTATCTTGTCGTATACCGAAACAGCCATGAGGAGCTTTCCGTCCCTCTGGTATATATCGGCGAGGGAACGATAAATAACGATGGCCGATTCCGTATCTTCCATTTCCAGATGAAGATCAGCCAGCAGATAATACGAGTCATGATTTTCGGGAAAATCGCGGATCAATTTTCTCAGGGATGCCACAGCCTTGTTGATGTTTCGGGATGGACTTCTCCTGTCGGCGAAGAGCCTTGCAGAGGAAAGAAAGTGTTTCGATGCAGCAACCCTGTCGCCCCTCTGAAGATACAGCCTCCCAAGGCTGCTGTGAAGGTCGGGGCGATTAGGATTTTTCCTTACCTGACTGAGCAGGTCCTGAATCCTGTCCATCGATAACCTCGACGTGTTGATGGACTCGTTAAAAGTCCCTGGTAAATCCACCCGGTTCCAAGCCCTCACCCTGACCCTCTCCCATAGAGAGCGAGAGGGAGATTATCGATGACTTTTTGCAAAATCATCAACAATTGACGGGTTGCTGTATTATGCCCTGGCCGGGGTCGGGCCGCCCTGGGCCATGTGGTAATATCATAGTCTGTCCCTGAAGCCTCCCCTGGCCGGCGGGGAGTTTTTTCTCCGGTAATCGTGAGATCACCAGGTAGCCCAGGAGAATGGCTATCAGCAAAAGCAGGCCAATGAGGGCAAAAGATCCAAATCGGCGGCCCGGACGAACTACCTCAAGGGGGCGCTGCGCCCTTGCGACGGGAATGGGGTAAAGCCGTGACAATTCCTCCCCCATCCGTCTGCTGCGCTCATCAAAAAATTCCTCCATGCTATTTTTGAGGTCGACTTCACGGGAACGCCATTCCTCCCTTTCTTTTCCATGCTCTTTCCGTTCAGCCTCAAGGGTATTCACAAGGGTGTTTATCTTCTCCTCAAGCCCCTTCTCCTTACCCTGTTGATCCATGAGAACAGCTTGGGCATCACCTACGGTTCGCCTCAGGACCTGCTCCAACTGGCTTAACCGGCTGGAAAGGAGTTCCTCCTGAGGGTTGGCCTGCCCCGCCTGAAGCGAAACGCCGCCCGATTGAATTCCGGCCTGGAGGCGCTCCTGCAAAAGATGATTTTCCTTTTCCAGTATCCGGCTTTGAGCCTGCAATGTCTCCAACCTGTTCGTCTTCTCCTCAAGATCCCTTTTCAGCCCGGCAGAACGTTTTCTTTCCTCCTGCGCACCTTCCAACTCCTTTCGGGCAAATTCGGCCTCTTTCTGAGCAATGGACATTTTCTCGCGTTCGTGCTCCAGGCTTTCGGAAAGGGCCGCGCAGGATTGCTTTAGCCCTTCCAGTTCAGCACGCAATTTTCCATTGAGGTCCCGCAACCCCTTGGCTTCCCCTGCCGTCGTTCTCAGGGAATCCAGCTCTTTCTCCAGTGTCTCCGTCTGAAGGGCCAATTGCTGAGCCTCGGCCAGTTGTGCTCTTAAATTCTCAGCCTCCACCCGGATCCGGTTAAAATCATCGAGGGCCTCGGCCATTTTTTCAGCTGCCTTTTTTTCCTCTTCCCGAGCTTTCCCCTTCTCGGCATGCAGTGAATCGATGGTGGATTGAAGTCCAAGTTTCTCCTCGTTGCCGGCGGTGGTCCCGGCGTTGGCAGCTTTCAGTTGCTCCTGGAGGTTTTTTATTTCCTCATTCAAGCCCGAGCGGTCCGGCATGGAAGACATGGACTCCCTGAGCTCACGGTTTTCCTCCCTGGCCCGGTCCAGATCGGACTGCAGCCGCACCAGGCTTGCTGCTCCGGCCCCTGCCTCAGCCAGACGGCTCCGCAGCTCAATATTCTCCTTGCCGAGACGAGCAAGGCCATCATCCGATTCGGCGCCGCCCAGACTATTCTTCATGCCCTCAACTACAGATTTGGCCTGTTCCTCTATTTCGGCCTTGGCCATAAGGGCTGCTTCCATGTCCATTTTCAGCTTCAGGCCATTGTTCCTGATCTCCTCGGCTTCCCCGACTGCCTCTTCTGCACGTCTGGAAGCAATTGTGACTTTTTCAACAAGCCGTCTTCTACGATCCTCCCATTGGCGAAGTTCTTCTTTCCGTTCCTCGGCAAACTGATCATTATCCTTCCGAAGATTATCGATCTCCTTTTGGAAAGCCTCCTCCCGGGATCGGTGCGATTCCAGCAATTCAGCCGCCTCATTAAGTTTGCCTTCAATTTCGGCGAGCCTGACAGCCAACCGGGTTTCCCTTTCCGACTGTTCCACCGGCAATCTGTTTTCATCCTGAAAAAGAAAACCGGTCCTGCTCTGCACTCCGTCCGACGATGGATCCATCGCAAGGTGCCCGAAAATCAGATCCAGCAGTTCGGCCCTCTTAAAGGGCTTCTGCAGATAGGCGTCGGCATGGTATTTCAGCCTGGAATGCCGTTCAAATGAATCAGTATCAACCACTGCCGACATGAGAATTACTGGAATTGTTCTCGTGTCCGGGTTTTTCTTAAGCGTCTCACAGACGATGAAACCGTTGCTTGAAGGCATCTGCACATCCAGGAGAACGATGTCCGGCCTGATCTCCATGCATTTGGCAAGGCCTGCATCCCCATCCATGGCAACATCGACATCCAACCCGGCTTCCTTTAAGAGATCGCTTGTCTGGATTAAAACATAGGAGGAATCATCAACCACAAGGACCAGCGGCCTGGATCGTTTCTTAATCCCGGCCCCTTCAGCGGTGGGGGGCAAGACGGGGGCAGGCGCCACGGGCAGTGATTCTTCTGCGGAAGCATCACCGGAAACTCCGTCCGCCGTCAGGGCATCCGGCCCCATGACTCTGGTGATTTCTCCGTGGAGCTCAGCCCGGGAAAAAGGCTTCAGGAGGTACCCTTCGGCGTGAACGCTCAGCCGTGAATGCTTGTCAAGAAGGTCCTTTTCCACCTTCCCGGACATGAGGACCACGGGAATATCGGCTGTCTGAGGCATCTCCTTTAACTGGTTCAACAGGACAAATCCCTGGATTTTAGGAATTTCAATGTCGGTAAGGATCAGGTCAGGCTTCTCCGATTGGGCAAGGAGAAGCCCTTCCTCGCCATCCATGGCGTTAATAAGGTCAACGTTAAAATCCTGCAGGAGGTCGTTGACATATTGCTGAAAAAACTGGTCATCCTCAATGACAAGGATCTTCAACCCAGGCATTTGATCCCCTTTACCGGTTCAACTCCCGGCCGCCGGCCCTTCGGCAAGCTCAGGCCGGGAGAGTCCAGAGTCCAGAGTCCAGAGTGGAAACAACCTTGAAATTCGAACGCCAAACTTGCTTTTATTGCCCATTGCCCATATCTCGATTAAGAGTTAACACGCGACCGATGGGGTGTCAAGAAAAACAGGCTGGATGTTAAGCCGTAACCTTTCGATATAATTGGACTTTTTGTTAATTACCCGGCACCGCGTGGGGTTGTGGTGAAGAAAAAAACCATGAATGGATTTTTTCGGCCCTGTAAAACGAAAGGATCTGTAGTAACCGTTGGACCCTGGACTCCGGGCCTTGAACTTTCTCCTACGGAATAAGGGGCAGATCCAGCAGCCCGAGGGTCTCGGGAAGGCCCAGCATGACATTCATGTTCTGTACAGCCTGTCCGGAGGCCCCTTTCACAAGATTATCCAGACAGGATATAATTATCACCTTTCCGTTTCTCCGATCTATCCTGGGGGCGATGATGCACATGTTGGTTCCGCGAACCTCCTTCAAGGTCGGAAGCGGTTCCTGATTCTCACGGATCCGTACGAACGGCTCATCCCCGTATCGTTCCCTGTACAGATCACAGACGGCTTCCTCATCAAGGGAATCAGCTGGTTCGGCATAGATTGTCGAGAATATCCCCCTGCTGACCGGAAGCAAATGCGGGGAAAAGGTCACCTTGACTTCCATCCCCCCTACCCTGGTCAGTTCCTGGTCAATCTCGGGAGTGTGCCTGTGCACGCCGGCAATTCCATAGGCCGAGAAGTTGCCCTCCACCTCTGGAAAATGGAGATTATCCTTAGGTTCCCTTCCGGCTCCGCTTACACCGGACTTGCAGTCTGCAATAATAGAATTCGTCTTCAGAAGACCCTTTTCCACAAGCGGGACCAACCCCAGGATTATGCTGGTCGGATAACACCCCGGGTTGGCCACAAGTAAAGCGTCACATATTTCCCCCCGGAAAAGCTCGGGGAAGCCGTTTACGGCGGCCGAAAGCAGTTGGGCCTGACTGTGGGGACCATACCACTCCTCGTAGACCTCCCGTTCCCGCAACCTGAAGTCGGCGCTCAGGTCGATGGTTCGAACCCCTTTTTCCATCAGGGCAGCTGAGGTATCCATGGCCCCCCCGTGGGGAAGGCAAACGAAAACCAGGTCCGATTCCAGGGCTGCCTCGGCCGGATCCAAGGCCCTGAACCTCAGGTCCGTCTGTCCGGACAAGGCTGGAAATGCCTCGAAAAGATGCTTTCCGGCCCACCTTCTGGACGAGGCGTATGTCAGGTCCGCCTCGGGGTGACGCAGCAGAATCCGGATGAGCTCCATCCCCGTATAACCCGTTGCCCCGATTATGCCCACTCTGGCGGTCATCGTCCCTCCCGTCTACATTACCCTGAACAGCCAAGGTATTGAATCATATCACAAATCATTAACAGAGTCGTAAAAAGCCCATAAAGCGTTTCACGGTGGATAAAAAAGGGGAAGAGCCGCAACGGCCCTTCCCCTGAAAATTCCTGTCGAGGAAAGATCAACGTTTGGAGAACTGGAACCTCGCACGGGCGCCCTTCTGTCCATACTTCTTACGCTCAACCTCTCGAGCGTCCCTGGTCAGATATCCCGCTTTTTTAAGCGGCTTCCTGTATTCGCCCGAGATGTTAAGGAGGGCCCTGCTGATACCATGTTTTATGGCCCCGGCCTGGCCGCTGACACCGCCGCCCTTGACAGTGACATTGACATCAAACTGTCCAACGGTCCCCGTCACATCGAAGGGCTGCATGATTATCATCTTCAGGGTTTCCCTGCCCAGATATCCGTCAGCTTCTTTCCTGTTGATATGGATCTTTCCATCCCCCTCCTTCAGCCATACGCGCGCAATGGAGGTCTTTCTTTTCCCTGTCCCGTAGTATGTCGTCTGTTCCATCTTTAATATTTACCCTCTGGGATCAAATAGGTGGAGTCAAATGGAGACTTTCCTGGGCTGCTGTGCCTCATGGGGATGCTCCGGTCCTGCGTATATCTTCAGTTTACCTATCATCTGTCTGCCAAGCCTGTTTTTGGGAAGCATCCCCCGAACGGCATTCCTGACCAGCATTTCAGGCTTTTTTTGAAGCAGGTCCCGGGCGGAGACACCCTTGATGCCGCCTGGATAGCCGGAGTGGCGATAGTAAAACTTCTGATCAAGTTTATTGCCGGTCAACCGGACCTTTTCGGCGTTCACAACTATAACAAAATCACCCGTGTCCACATGGGGAGTAAAAATCGGTTTGTTCTTTCCCCTGATGATGCTGGCAACCTGGGAAGCGAGCCTTCCGAGAACGGCATCCTCAGCATCCACAACGACCCACCGCCTTTGAACCTCTTCCTTTTTTGCACTGAACGTTTTCATCGCTGCTTGATTCCTCGCTGAATAGACAGAACAACCCGAAACGAAAGGGAACCATTAGTACAAATTGCCAATCATGTCAATAGCCATCGACGGGTTTCTGTTCGGAAGTCCAAAAAGCCCAAGATCCTATTTCGTCAGCTCTCCACCTATCGTCTCAAGGAGATACAGGAGCACAAAAAGGATCACAATTGCCATGAGAACAAGCGGAGACCATTTTCCTTCCATGATCCAGAACTGTTCCAGGGTGGAATGGGTGGCCCAGAATGCATCGGGCAGCCGTGGAGCAATAAAGTTAAACAGACCGAAAAGAAAAACAGGAGTGGCAAACAGAAGCGCCACGCAGATCTTGATAACCCTGTTTTTCACAGGCACCCGGATCACGTCATGTTCGATGAGCAGACCCAGAACAATAAAAGGGACACAGAAAAGAAAAACTTTCAGTGAAAAGAAAAAGATAACCTTCCACTGGGCCATTTTCACGCCTGTCACTGAACCCAGAATCGGGACCAGATAATCCTCCACATAAACCTCCTTGACGGCGCCATTTTAAGGCAGCCCCCGATCACTGTCAACATGCCTTTCCATGCCCGGTCCAGGGAATTAGCCTGCATGGAAAGATCTGTGGCGGGCGAACACGCTCATTGACCCGATATGACAGCGATGATATATTTTCATAAGGAAGAAGGAGGTGTTGGGTTGCGTGAAAAAGCCGAGGCCGTTCAGGTGAAATGTCCCAAGTGCGGCCGGACAGCGATCATCTACCTTCCCAAGGAAGAAATCCCCAGGTGCCCGGACTGCGGAGTTCGAATGGTCCTTTGCGAACTCCTTGACGAAGGAAAATCGTACTGAAGCTGTTTCAGGATACTTAACCGGTAAAAAGCCATTGATGGACTTTTTACAACCCTGTCAAATTTCACTTAGGAGGGAGCAATGAAACGTTTCGCCGCTTTATTAACACTTGCCGCTGTTCTTGTTCTTCCGTCACTGCCGGTGCATGCCGCTAACATCGATCTGGCCAAGAGTTCAACCCTTGAGTCAATCATTCGATCAGGCACCCTGCGCGTCGGGCTGGAGACGGGATATCTCCCATTTGAAATGAGGGACAAAAGAGGAGATATCGTCGGTTTTGACGTTAGCATGGCCAAAGAGATGGCCAAGTCCATGGGCGTAAAACTGAAGCTCGTCAACACTGCCTGGGACGGTATTATCCCCGCCCTTTTAACGAACAAATTCGACATCATCATGAGCGGCATGACCATAACCCAGGAGAGAAACCTGAAGATCAACTTTGTTAATCCATATATCATCGTCGGGCAGACTATCCTCATCTCCAAAAAACTGGAGGGCAAGGTCAAAAGTTACAGGGACCTGAACAATAAAAAATACACGGTGGTTTCCAAGCTGGGAACCACCGGGGAACAGGCGACCAAGAGGCTCATCCCGAAAGCCAACTACAAAAGTTTCGAAACTGAACCTGAAGCTGCCATGGAGGTCATCAACGGCCGCGCTGACGCCTTCGTGTATGATCTGCCGTACTGCTCGGTTTTCTTCGCCCAGAAGGGTCAGGGAAAGCTGGTGTTCCTTGATAAGCCTTTCACCTTCGAGCCTCTCGGGTGGGCGGTCAAGAAGGGTGATCCGGATTTTCTCAACTGGTTGAACAATTTCCTGCGCCAGGTCAAAGGGGATGGCCGCTACGACCGGATCTACAATAAGTGGATCATCGGCACCGACTGGGTAAAGACCGTCCAGTAAGGGCGGCCTCGTAAAGAATCTCTCCGATTGACGATCCTCCGGTTACCGGGGGGGAGCGGTACAGCCTCCCCGGTAACCGTTTTCATCCTGACATCCTGAAGGGGAAAACCCCTGTTGAATGCTTTAAAACGCCTGTCCCGTGATGTAAGGGTTCGACACAGCATCTCCTGGAGTATCCTCGTCCTCGTTCTCCTCGGCATGGTCCTCGGAATCGGAAGGGCCACAGAAAAGATTGATTACATCTGGCAATGGCAGCGAATGCCCCGATATCTCTATTTCCATAAACAGATAGATATAACGGCAACGGACCCTGGCACTGTCTCGGCCATCAGGGATGACGGGAAAGACAGAGTGGTCGTCCTGCGCACTTTCGACGGAAAGGACGAAACGTACCGGGTGCCTGCCGGAGAAGTAGAGGTTTACGAGGGCGACAACCTGGATTCAGGGGATGTCATCGGATCATATAAAAAATGGGTGCCGGGAATTCTCCTCATCGGTCTATGGCTCACCCTTAAAATGTCCTTCATTTCGGTTATCCTGGCGGTGTTCATCGGACTCATTACCGGTCTTGCGCGCATATCCTCCAGCCCCGCGCCCAAATGGCTGGCCATAGGATACATCGAACTGATCCGTGGGACCCCTCTTCTGGTCCAGATCTACATCTTCTACTTCTTCATCGGACAGCTATTCTCACTGTCCAACGAGGTTGCCGGAATCCTGGCCCTCTCCTTCTTCGCCGGCGCGTACGTGGCGGAGATCGTGCGAGCCGGGATCCAGTCCATTCACAGGGGACAGATGGAGGCCGCCAGGTCCCTTGGCATGACCTATCCCCAGGCCATGCAGTTCATAATTCTTCCACAGGCTCTCAAACGCATAATGCCGCCTCTGGCGGGCCAGTTCATATCACTTATCAAGGACTCGTCCCTGGTATCGATAATTGCCATTACCGATCTCACCAAGGCGGGCCGCGAGATCGCGACCTCGACGTTCAACCCATTCGAGGCCTTCTTTACCGTGGCGGCCCTCTATCTCATGCTGACCTTCTCCCTTTCCATGTTCGTCCAGTACCTCGAGAGGAGGTATGCGACTATTGATTGATACCCGCGAAAAAAATCTCTTCAGGATACATGCCTTGCACCCATCCTGCATGATGAACTTTGCGAGTCGACCATGATTGATGTACGGGACATCTCCAAGACCTTCTACACCACTCATCAGGTCGACGCCCTGACCGATGTCTCCATGCACGTCGACAGGGGCGAGGTGGTGGTCATCATGGGTCCCTCCGGCTCAGGGAAAAGCACACTCCTGCGCTGCCTGAACCATCTGGAGACTGTTGACAAAGGGGAGGTCGTTATCGACGGAATCTCGCTCACCGATCTCGAAACCAATATAAACAAGGTCCGGGCGGAAGTGGGTATGGTTTTCCAAAGCTTCAACCTCTTTCCCCATATGACTGTATTGGGCAACGTAACCATCGCCCAGACAAAGGTCCGGGGGCGATCCACCAGGGCGGCCGAGGAGATCGCCATGAAGCTGCTGGAAAAGGTGGGGATCCCCGAGAAAGCTCCTGTCCACCCGGGGCAGCTGTCGGGCGGTCAGCAGCAGCGGGTGGCTATAGCCAGGGCGCTTGCCATGCAGCCAAAGATCATGCTCTTTGACGAACCAACCTCGGCTCTGGATCCGGAGATGATCGGTGAGGTTCTGGATGTCATGAAAACGCTGGCACGCGAGGGGATGACCATGGTTTGCGTCACCCATGAGATGGGTTTCGCGAAAGAGGTGGCCGACAGGACTATATTCATGGACGAGGGAAAAATCGTAGAGGTTGGAACGCCTCAGGACATATTCAACAATCCCCGGAACGAACGTACAAAGCTGTTCCTTGCACAGATACTGTGAGTGTCGAGGTATGGAAACCAGTCCAGAGTCCAGTGTCCAGAGGGGAAAGACAGGCACGGGGACATAAACGCTATGATTTCACGCTCCTCAATGCTAATATAACCGTGTGACATTGGGTGGTCTCCTTAGCTTGGTTTCCGCTAAAACTCAAACTATCAAGACTTAACCCAATGTCACCTCTTTTTATGCGTTTCGGACTTGAATCTGCGACTCTGGACACTGGACTCTGGACTATTCTGAAACGAGGATAAGATGAAGAAACGATCAGTTAAACCCTCAACATTCCTGTGCCCGGCTCCAGTCGTCCTGGTTACCTGTCAGGACAAGGGGGGGCGACCCAACATCATCACCATCGCCTGGGCAGGCATCATCTGTTCCGACCCTCCCATGGTGAGCATAAGCATCAGGCCCAGCCGCTACTCCCACGGCATCATCAAGGAGACAGGCCAGTTTGTGGTCAATATCCCCCCTGTGGAGATTATCAGAAAGGTTGACCTCTGCGGCATCATCTCCGGGAAGAACGTGGACAAATTCAAGGAAGCAGGCCTGACCGCTGCCCCGGCCGAAAAGGTGTCCCCTCCCCTCATCGAGGAGTGTTCCGTCGCGCTCGAGTGCAGCCTTACCGAAATAGTCCCGCTGGGGATTCACGACATGTTTCTGGGGGAGATCGTGGCGACCCATGTTGCCGAGGATGCTTTCGACGAGGATGGAAAGATCAGGATGGGGATAATCAACCCCCTGGCCTTTTTACCGCCGGACCGTTCCTACAGGTCGCTGGGGGACGCTTTGGGAAGTTACGGGTACAGCCGGAAGGATTGATGACTTGGCGTCCTTTGCGCCTTAAGCGAGTCGCGTTTCTGTGTGACGAGCGGGCGTGAGAAAACAGGTTTCAACGCCAGGTACTCGTTGTTACGATGACCCTCATGACTTTTCTACGAACACCGTCTGCGTCGGATAGGCGAACTCCACACCCTTTTCCTCGAACTTCCGGAATATCGCCAGATTGAGATCCTGCTGGATATCCATATAAAGGGCATAATCCCTGCCGAGAACGTAGTAGACAACCTCGTAGTTAAGAGAAAAATCCCCGTAGGTTTTGAAGTGTGCCCTGTCGAAACGTACTTTCTCCTGTGATTGAATGATATCCCGAATCCAGCCCGGGATAGCCTCCAGATTCCCGGCGGTGGTCTGGTAGGTAACTCCAAGGGAAAAGACCACCCGCCTTTCGTTCATCCGGCGGTAGTTCTGTATCCTGCTGCTCAGAAGGTCATTATTGGAAAAAATGAGCTGCTCTCCGGAAAGGCTCCTGAGTCTGGTAGTCTTCAGACCTACGTGTTCCACGGTCCCCGCCAGGTCACCCACCACGATAAAATCACCGATTACGAAAGGTCTGTCGAAAACGATGGAAAGGGAGGCGAAGAGATCGCCGAGTATGTTCTGGACCGCGAGGGCCACCGCGATGCCGCTGACACCCAGGCCTGCAACAAGGGCCGTAACCTTCACGCCGAGATGCTGGAGAGCGAGAAGAAGGATAGCCGTCCACAGGACCGCGCGGGCGATGACGGTGATAACCGAATAGGCCTCCAGGTTCAGCTGCTTATTCTCGTCGCGTGAAGCCCGGCGGGAGATGAAGTAGTTGACGACCCCGTTGCCCCACAGGCCCACCTGGAGTGCGATGGAGATGATGGCGGCATCGGTGATCAGCAACGCTATCCGGCCGGGAAGACTGAGGGCCAGCGTCGCAGCGTACAGGGCAAAAACAAAGAAAAAGAGGTGTTTCGTCCTGGCCTTCAGAAGATCAACGATAAAATCGTCCAGCGTTGATTCAGTCCTTTCGGCAAGTTTCCCGAGATAACGGGCGACAACCTTTACGCACAACCTCAGCGCTATGTAAACAATCACCAGGACAACACCGGCAGTTAGCCACCGCCAGATGCTGTTTCCCAAAACAATGGTTTCAAACACACTAAAGTAATTCGACATTTTGGCTATGAATCTCCACAGATTTGAGCCCACTTTCTAAGAAATTCAAGGAGTTGGCCCGGCGGCCTGATCCATGCCTGCGCACCGGTGGCCCTCCACTCTTCCCTCACCAGCACACCCAACCCCCTCCCATTAATCGCCTTGAATGCGTCCTCATCCGAAAGACCGTCCCCAAGATAGGCCGATACCGCATCGATTCCTACCTCATCGAGTACAGCTCTGACGGCATTTCCCTTGTCGTGGCCGGGAGGCCTCAGTTCGATCCCGCCGTAAAAATCATTAAGGACCAGGCCCCTTCGTTTTGCAATACGCAACCACGCATTCCTGGCGGCCTCAAAAACCCTGTCGGACTCACCGGCTGCACCGGCAAAATGGAGCACCACACACCCCGGTTTCCGTTCGCATATCGCCCCCATCCCGGCCTCTCCGGCCCACTCATCGGCCTCGACAAACCCCCTCATTTCCTCCTCAAGGATATCGCCGGTAGTCAGGTGCCCATCTGGAAAAAGCCGCTCCATGCCATGACAGCCCCATATTTCGGGAAGGGGGTCTATGCCCAGAAGTTGGACCAGGTCCATAGTCCAGCGCCCGCTGATGATAACGAGGCGGCAGCACCTGCTTTCTATGACGGCGCTCAACTCCTCCCTGACGCCCTCATAGGGAAATACCTTTCTTCGGTAGACATCAAGGGGCGACAGGGTTCCGTCGTAATCCAGCATCAGGACCCTCTTATCATGCCCTGCCGCCCGCAGGTCATCCCAGAGTTTGTCTACCCGATGGCGCCCTGTCCTGTCCAAAATCGCCCCTCCGGCAAAATCCTCCCAATCTGCTTTTCGATATACCGACCCGTTTACTATTAAAACCGGGAACCTGCCTGTGCGCCCCACAAAGACAGGTGGGCTTTTTATGACCATATCAAACCTGTTTCGTAAAAGTCCATTCGGAGAAGCAGCGTGTAATTTACCAGATTTATCGTTTATTCGCCATATCCCTCCTTGAATCGGCCTTGGCCTTTCTACAGATCGACCATTCGACAGTCCCATGGCAAGCAGGTTTCCGCCGTCGCTCTTCGAGCAATGGCGGACAAGTCACTCGGTATTCGGTTCGCGATGTCAAACAAGGCGAAATATGACGAGAATTGTCACATTTTCCAACGATGTTGCGTTGCGGTGGGGAAGCCCCTGGCGCCAGACTGTTTTATCTCTATTTGTCAGGTACCGTTTGGGCTTTAAAACCAAGGTGTTACACGGGTTCCAAGGGTAAAGGAGCCAGAGTTCGAAGAATACTCACCATTTTTCTTGTGGTATAATAATTGCTGATTATTTTAAGCAGTTACAGTTTTGACTATCAGTATTTTAATCGGGCGGCAGGAATCGACGGAGAAAAATAGCGTGTCCTGGAAACCTCGTATAATAGTCGTAACGGCGGATCCTGAGGAGCTGCTGTCCCTTTCGGCTCAACTCCTCGGAGCCGATTACGATGTGGTCCAGGGGATGAGCATCCAGGAGGCCGAAGATGAAATCGGCCGCACGGTACCCCACCTGATCATCATGGACCCTGGTTTAAAAGGGTTTTCAGCCGAATCCCTCGATCACATGCTCAAACGGTTCAGCGGGCATGCCCAGGTTCCAATGCTTTATCTTATCGGTAAAAACGGACAACCCGAGGTGGCCGATTTCATCCGTGAAGGGGTGGATGACACCATTTCAAGGCCCGTCTCATCCCTTGAGCTTACCACCCGATGCCGTTCTCTCCTCAGAAACCGGCAGCTCCTCGGGCAAATCCGTCTCCAGGAGATATTTCTCAGAAGAAAGGGATTAAAACCTTTTTCCCCCCACAAAAAAAAACCCGACGTACTGGTGTTGGAGGACGCAGGCGAACAGCGCAACCGCATTGCGGAGACACTCACCGCGTTGAAATGCACCACGACCAAGGTGGACACCCCTCGTGAGGCCCTGGAGCTGGTGACCCATTCCGCACCCGATATGGTAATTCTCGACATTCTTTTCCCTGAGAAAGATGGATTTGACCTGTGCCGCTATCTTAAAGGCAATTCCGCTACAAGGAACATCCCCCTGCTGATGTTAACCGCTGTCCCGGAGCTCGACAACCGGATTCTCGGGCTTGACTTCGGACCGGATGACTATCTGGTCAAGCCGGCGGCGGACCTGGAGATCCAGACCAGGATCAGGCGGCTGTTGACACGTAAATCCGGTTACGACCGGATTTACAGCAACTTTCAAACCCTTATTCGCGAGGATCTTGCCGACCCGTTTTCCGGCTACGCCAAGGAAGAATATTTCACCTTCTACCTCCCGGAGATGCTTCAGTGGAGCCGGACCGCTGTTCTCCCACTCACCATCTCCGTTCTCAAGCTTCGATCGGTGGCCGATCTCCAGTTATCGGCACAGACCCTCAACAGATCACTCAGGGGTCTGGACACCGTTTTCAGGACAGGGGACCTGGAACTGGTGATGGCATTTCCTGAGACGCCTTTATCCAAAGCCAAACATGTCCATCAACGCATCCTCTCACTCCTGGAAAACGAGGGGCTTCCCAGGGAGTCCTTCCTCATGGGCAGCGTTTCCACGCCCGAGGATGGATGGGAGCCGCGGAATCTCATCGCCACCATGAAACACCGGGCCACGGTTGACGAGATGGGACAGGACCGGAAAAAACGAGCACAGGGGGAAAAGGTCCTTGTCCTGAGCAACAACGGCTCAGGAGCAGCCCTTGCGAGGACGCTGTTTTCCCTCGGTCTGGCCGGAAGCGAGGCTGTAACGATAGATGATCTCAAGGAGGCAGGATCTCAGTTTGCTGACATTCTTATCCTGGAGAGCGACAAGGATCAGGGAGCAGAAACCTTGAAAGTTATCCGGTCGCTTCCCATGGGAAAAAATCTTCCCATCCTCTGGAAGCTGCTGAACCCATTCACCGTTAACGAAAAAACTCTGGGGCAGCTGGCGGACGATTACGTTCCCCATGGAGTCGAGGCAGCCTATCTCGCCCACCGGGCCAGACAGCTCATGGCAAGGCATGAGGACAAAAACAACAGAGGCAGGATCGAAGGTGTTTTGAACCAACTGGTTGCCCTGTCGGAATCCGGCGATCCAACCATGAGAGGCCATGCAAACCGCGTGGCAGGGGCCGCCGTGAAACTGGGCATGCGCCTCAACCTGTCATCGGAAGAGCTGGACACCCTTCGGCATGGCTCCCATCTTCACGATATAGGAAAAATATTCGTGCCCGACAGCATTCTCAAAAAGCGTGGAATGCTTGACCCGGAGGAGTACGCGGTGATGAAATCGCACCCGAAGGTCGGTTCCGCCATCGTACGCGAGATTCCTTTCCTGGCCGACGCCCTCCCCATCATCAAGCTTCATCACGAGAGAGCCGATGGCGGCGGATACCCCGAGGGGCTGGTCGGGGATCAGATTCCTCTCCTTTCACGCATCGTCACTGTCGTGGATATCTACGATTCACTGATAACAAGCCGCAGCTACCGCCCACGATTTTCCAGGGAAGAGGCGGCGGATATTCTTCTGAACGAATCCGAACAGGGTATGTGGGACAGCTATCTGGTGGACCAGTTCATGAGAATGATCAACACACAGTAAGGGACATCCTCTGAAGGTATGTGTGCGGGCTACGGGGAGTATGGGTGTATGGGTGTAAAAATTGGAGGCGCCACCCGGATTCGAACCGGGGATAAAGGCTTTGCAGGCCTCTGCCTTACCACTTGGCGATGGCGCCGATAATCACGCGGCCCGAAAATATTAGTGTTAATTCAGGGGCTTGTCAACACTTCCTCAAGAAGACTTCCCAAAGCAGCCAATAAGTCTTTAAGTCCTTTACCGCGGATAAAGCTTAACCCCAGGACCAGAATTCAGTTTGAGATCTATCAGCGGAAATCAGCCCTCTTGCGGTAAAAACCCCCGCGCGTTCCGCCTCAAGCAACTCACGCAACCTTAAAAGAAGATCATTTTCCATTTTCATGACAATACCTCCCTTGTTTTCCCCTCACCTCATCTCCGGAAGAGCGACCGCGGCCCCGAATACCTCATCACCACCTCCATGGCATCCCGATATTCAGGACGGTAGCAGTTCTGGGGACATTTTCTGCATTTGGGTTTTGGGTCCAGGGGGCAGAGAACCCGCATGACGATGGCATGCTTCAGCAGTTTCGAACATTTACTGCATACCGGCTGCCCGTCGGCGATCATCACGGGAATCTTTGGATAGTGAAAATGAAAGGGTTGCGCCATGCACGCGGAATGGCGAGAACGACAGTACATGGAGACAAATTTTAACAATTTCTCCGCATCTATCTGGGACTCGGGGGTGATTTTCAGGGAGGACTCCCCCTCGTGCGGTGTGGCTTCCCTCACAGCGCAAGTTCCTTCAGGGTCTCGGGATCGAGAACCTGCATGACCCCCGGCGACGCCTCCTTGATAACCCCGTCAGATTTAAGCCTGGCCAGGGTTCTGGAGAAGGTTTCTACTGCAATTCCAAGGCTTGAGGCCGTCTGACCTTTCCCCATTGAGAGCCGGACAATGCCGGTGTCAGAGTCCATGTTGGCGGCGAGGAACCGGCACATACGGCCGGTGGCATCCATGAGAGACAGTTCCTCGACCTTTTTTGCCAGTTGATGGAGAAACTGCGCAAGATGGCCCACAAGGTTGACCGCCAGTTCCCTGTTGTCGCCAAGCATTTGGGCAAATCGGTCCCTTGGCACGAAAATAAGAGTACAGTCCTCCAGGGCCTCGGCAAAGACGGGGTATCGCTGCTCAGTGTACAGGGCCGCCTCGGCAAAGGACGAACCGGCATTGACGAAATGAATGATCTGCTCTTTTCCCCCAGCGCTAATCTTGGAAAGTTTCATCTTTCCCTCAACCAGGAGATAAAACCCGATCGCGGGGTCCCCCTCCCGAAAGAGTACAGCCTTTTTCCGGATGGAGACGATTCGGCAAAGGCGCGCAAGTTCCAGAAGCAGGGTTCTGTCCAACCCTGAAAACAGGGGAAAGCGCCCCATTCCGTCCGCTTTTTCCTCAAGAGACCATGATTTCACTGTTTGGTTCCTCCCGGGTAATGCGTACCTTGCTACATTAGCACCAATTCGTTTCACGCCCGCTCATCACGCATTTGCGTGACTCACTCAAGTCGCAAGGCTCGCAAAGGAAAATCAAAATCTAACACAGTGCAGCCATTTGAAGGCTGCTCCGCAGAGTTACACAGGGTTTCACGGGGTGATATATACTCCTTGGCGTCCTTTGCGTCTTTAGCGAGTCACGTTTCCGGTGTGACGAGCGAGCGTGAGAAAACGGGTTTCACATTCAGGTACTCATTCCCAGGATGATACAATTTGGCAAAATACCATTAACAGGATTAACAGGCAAAAAAAAGGCTCCACTGAGGGAGCCTGAATATACGCATGGAGCGGGAAACGGGATTTGAACCCGCGACATCCACGTTGGCAACGTGGCGCTCTACCACTGAGCTATTCCCGCTTGAAGCGGTGTATATATAACAAAATAAATAACCCTTTTCAACATCCCATTGCACTGTCCCCGGAGGCACGGCGGAGAACCCCTGAAAACCCCTGCGAAACCGGGATGGCTTAGCCGGGGACATCCCCGGACCAGTCCCGGTAACCCTTGAAAAAATCGGCGAAGTACTCGTATCCGGACCACATTGTGGCGGCGAAAGCCGCCAGGAAGAGGATGAATCCAACCTCCCCGAAGGGGAAACCCCAAAGGTGATAGTTGACCAGAAGCCCTATGACGGCAAGGACCTGGAGGGTCATCTTGACCTTCCCGGTCAACCTGGCTGCGACAACCACGTTTTTTGTCCCTGCAAATGCCCGCAGGCCGGAAACCGCGAATTCCCTGGAGATGATGAGGGCCACCATCCAGGCCGGGATTCTGTCGAGGTGAACGAGCATAATCATGGCCGAAGCCACGATAATCTTGTCGGCAATGGGATCAACAAGCTTTCCAAAATCACTTACCTGCCCGGTCTTTCGGGCAATATACCCATCGAGAAAATCGGTGATGGCGGCAATGGAAAACACGATAGCCGCGGCGACACCGAAACCCTTTTCGGGAAAGGAAGCGAGAACGAGAATGGCCGGCAGAAAGAGAATGCGGCTGATGGTAAACCAGTTTGGAATAGTATTGAAGGGCATGGACCACACGTTAAATCAGATGCCGCCTATTGTCCACCGTTGTTTTTTCAATAGTATCTTCGTTCAGAAGGTCACCTACTCGATTATTCCCGAGTAGGTTCGGTAACGGGTCATCACCTTCATTACGTACCGTTGGGTCTGCGGAAAGGGAGGGATCTGACCATATTTCACCACATTTCCAGCTCCGGCATTATAGGCTGCGAGGGCGAGGGAGATGTTGCCGGAAAACCTCCCCATGAGACCCTTCAGGTACCTGGCGCCGGCCATGATGCTCTGCTTTGGATCGTAGGGGTTCCTGACGCCCAGGTACCTCATTGTGTCCGGCATCAGCTGCATAAGCCCCCTGGCCCCGGTGCTGGAAATCGCAAAACGGTTGTAATCGGATTCCACCTCCATGACGGCACGAAGGAGCGGTTCATCGATCTTGTACAAACTGGAGGCATTCCGCACCTCGTCACGGTAAGGATAGTAGCCGATCGCTCGAAGGGGCCTGGAAACATCCTCCCTGAGATAAACCTCGTATCCGGAGCGCCCTGCGTTCCCTGGGCTGTCCGTGAAGTTTACAACCCCCTTTTTATCAACATAACGGTAGATATCCGCACCGGCCTGGTTTTCCGTGACCACGACAAGGAAAACCGGAAGAACCAGGAAAAGGATGACTGTCAAACGCTTCTTCAAGATAGTTTAACCCCGGGAATATGGAAATTTTTCATCGGCCGGGTGACATTTTTGGGCCATTTCGCGGCCATAAACCCCCTCCGGGCACTGTGTACCGGCGAAACTGCAAAATCAATACCCAATAAAGCATAAGCGCCGTATCACGCCAAGCCGCGAAGCTCCCCAAGGAAGATCAGGAGCTAATTTAACACGATTCTTCTTCTCCCTTGAGGGGGGAATCTGTCACCCTCCCCTCAATCCCCTCCCCTCAAGGGAGGGGGAAAATTCTTTGCTGCGTCCCCGGCGGCATTATCCTTTCAAAAAGCGCTTTACGATAAAATCGCAGACCACATCGGCATTATCAAGCGGTAAAACCGGAACATCAAC